>NZ_JACUUB010000108.1 GCF_014859525.1 Marinobacter sp. | reverse complement strand
AAGGTTTAACCGATGGTTAGAAACACATCTATCTGATTTCTTGAATGATATGGAGGTCTGCCCATGAGCGTTCTGCTTCTTGTACTCAGTGCCCTGGTGCTGATCTACTTCAGCATCGGTGGTAAAACCGCCGCCATCGTGATGTCGGTTGCGACCCTGATTGGTGTTGCTCAGGACGACTGGCACCTTCTCAGCTTCCTGATTGGCGGTGTGTTACTGGCGCTGGCTCTGCTGATTACCCTGCCCGGCGATCTCCGGCTGGACAAGTTCAGCCGGCCCTTGCTCGGTTGGGTTCGCGGGCGCCTGCCCAAACTGTCGGATACCGAAGCCGAAGCCCTCAAATCCGGCTCCGTCGACTGGGACGGTGAGCTGTTCTCCGGCAAGCCGGAGTGGAACAAGTTGCTGGACGCGGCACCAGCGCACCTGACCAGCGAAGAACAGGCGTTCCTGGACGGCCCGGTGGAAGCGCTGTGCAAGATGCTGGACGACTGGAAGATCACCCACGAAGACTACGACCTGCCGGACAAGGTGTGGAAGTTCATCCGCAGCAAAGGCTTCTTCGGCCTGGTCATTCCCAAGGAAGACGGCGGCCTGGGCTTTTCCAACACCGCCCACTCTGAAATCGTGATGAAAATCTCCACCCGCAGCGTCTCGGCGGCGGTCACCGTAATGGTGCCCAACTCTCTGGGCCCGGGCGAACTGCTGATGCACTACGGCACCGACCAGCAGAAGCAGCATTACCTGCCCCGGCTGGCCGGTGGTGATGAAATCCCCTGCTTTGCCCTGACCTCGCCGGTGGCCGGCTCCGACGCCGGCGCCATTCCGGACAAGGGCATTGTCTGCAAGGGTGAGTGGAACGGCAAAAAAGTGATGGGCCTGAAAGTAACCTGGAACAAGCGCTACATTACCCTCGCGCCGGTGGCCACGCTGATTGGTCTGGCCATCAAGGTCTACGATCCGGAACACCTGCTCGGTGACCAGGACGACATCGGCGTGACCTGTGTGCTGGTGCCCCGCGATACCGACGGCGTCAATGCCGGTGCCCGCCACCTGCCGATGAACACCGTGTTCATGAACGGGCCGACCTGGGGAACCGAGGTGTTCATCCCCATGGATCAGGTCATCGGCGGCCAGGACATGCTTGGCCGGGGCTGGACCATGCTGCTGGAATGCCTGTCGATCGGCCGTTCGATATCGCTGCCTGCGCTGGGCACCGGTGCCGGCAAACTGGCGTGCCTGGCCACCGGCTCCTACGCCTATACCCGGGAGCAGTTCGGCCGCTCCATCAGCCAGTTTGAAGGCGTGCAGGAAGCCCTGGAGCCCATTGCCGGCTACACTTACATGATGGACGCCGCACGCCTGCTCACCGTTGGCATGCTAGACCGGGGCGTGCGCCCGGCCGTGCCCTCCGCCGTGCTGAAATACCGCAACACCGATCTGATGCGCGAGGTGATCAACCACGCCATGGATGTAGTCGCTGGCCGGGGCGTGATCACCGGCCCCCGCAACTTCCTGGCCCGCGCCTACCAGGCGGTGCCCATCGGCATCACCGTGGAAGGCGCCAACATCCTGACCCGCAGCCTGATGATCTTCGGCCAGGGTGCCATTCGCTGCCATCCGTTCATTGTCGAGGAAATCGAAGCAGCAGGCATGGAAGACCAGGACAAGGCCGCCAAGAAATTCGACGGTATCTTCTACCGACATCTGGCGCACACCACCCGCAACGCCCTGCGCTCGTTCGTGCTGGGCCTGAGCAGAGGCTGGCTGGAAACCTCGCCCCGGCACGGCGATATTCAGAAGTACTACCGCCAGCTAGGCCGTTTCTCCGCCGCCTTTGCCATGATGACGGACGTTACCCTGCTCACCGTCGGCGGTGGCTTGAAAGCCCGCCAGCGACTGTCCGGGCGAATGGCCGACTGCCTGGTACACATGTATTACGCCACCGCCGTCATCAAGCAATGGCACGAAGAAGGCTATCCGGAAGACCAGCGGGATCTGGTGGAATGGAGCCTGCAAACCTGCCTGCATGACCTGCAGGAGTCCATGCGTAAAGCCATCATCAACTTCCCGGTGACTGCCCTGCGCTGGCCGCTGCGGCTCATTGTATTCCCACTTGGTGCGACCGGCCTGAATGGCCCGAATGACAAGCTAGGCGCGAAAGTAGCCGACACGATTGTGAAAGATACGCCAGTCCGCCAGCGCATCAGCCGCGGCACCTTCGTGAACCTGGACCCGGACGATCCGCTGGGGCGCGTACTCAACGCCTACAAACTGGCCAACGAGACCGCCGAGATGCGCCAGCGCCTGCACGAAGCCATCCGCAGTCGTGACGAAGACGAACTGGACGGCATCGCTCTGCTGATGGGCCACCAGCGCAAGGAACTGGTGGACTGGGCCTGCGCCCAGGGCATTATCAAAGCTGACGAGTGCCCGAAAATGGAAGAGGCGCTGACGGCCCTGTATGACGTGATCCGGGTGGATGCCTTCGACGCCGATGGCCTGAAAGCCCTCGCCAAGGGTGCCAAGGGCAAGCGAAAGGTCGTCGAAAGACCTTCGAAAGACTGACCCGAAAAGCGACGGCACCAAGACACTGGTGCTGTCGCCTTCAGTCAGAGCGGGTTGTCACCTACGCCCTCGCAGAACGTCAACAATTTCCCGGGTGTCTTTGATAATCGTATAAACCTTGTCTTCTACCTCAACGCGCTGGCGACGATCATCCAGATCACGCACCCGCCCATAACGCAGAAACTCAGCGTCGAGGTAATCACCTCGCTCATACCCATCAAGTTTCTTCTGCCAACCAGGAGGCAGTGGCTCACCGCGATCAGCCTTCTTCTGCAGGCCTGGAGGCAGGGTGTCCTTATGTGGCGGTTCTGCCGTCACCGACATAGAAACCGGTAGCAATGCGACAACCAAAAGTACTGGCTTGATCAAATTCCTCATCTTTACCCCTTAAAACCGCGGAATTAACAAAACGCTACTCACTAGCACACGCTGCCAATGCCCAAACGGTTCGTTAAAACTTGGTGAACTTCCTATCCCGACACCTGCTCCGCCCGGAGCCCACCCCGAATAGCCTCATCCACCAGCCACCGCCGCAGCATCTGAATCCCACGCTCCCGCCGGCGGCTGATCTTCCAGGCAAAGTAGAATTTATCACCGGAGACCACCGAGTGAGCGGGCAGTCGAACGAAATCTGCCGAATCCTTGCGGGTACTGAGCATGTCGTCATCGGTCAACGCGATGCCCTTGCCCTGTTCATCCTGGGGTACAACATCACCGTGTTGCTGGCCTACCGGCGGGTCTGGTCAATAAGAATCTGGGTATCACGAATGATCCGGGCTGCCCGATACTCGGGAGGAATCCGGTCGTTATGCCCCAGGGATGACCGGTAACCACTGCGATGATGGTGGTACTGCCGTTTATACCGGTACTGAGGGGCTTTTTTGCCATAGTCCCGGCGATCATAACGATGCTTTTGGCGATTATCCCGATAGCGGTTGTCGCGGTGGCGATCATGGTACGACCGGCGATGCTCGGCACGCAGCATTTTCTTCTGATGCCCAGGCGGGAGCGCCTTACCCCGGTCCAGCTGCTTCTGGATACCCGGCGGATGGCCGTGGCCACGGTAGCCATCTGCCTGGGCCATACCGGCAAAGCCCAGGGCGACAATGAGAGTACTGCTGATCAGAAATCGTTTCATAGAAATTCTCCCGTCCCTATCGACTGGAACCATGCTAAACGGAAACATTCCGTGAAGCCTTGCCACCAGATTAATGATTGAAAGGGAGATGTCAGCGCCCAAGGGCCGGTTTTGCACAAGCTTTACACGGCTTGACGTTTAACGATCGGGAGCCTCGACAGGCCCTAAACGGGTGAGATGAGACTCAATCAAAAAGGTGTGGCGGCAGTCATCCCCCAACGCCCGCAGGGATTCCGCCAGCCGGAGCAGATAGTCGGAATTGGGCCCACTGGGGCCAACCGACGCGGCAATCTGGGCGGCAATGTCGGCTTCCGGGGCCTCGCCCAGAAACGCCTCGTTATCCTCGGTGGCGATATACACCAAACCTTCGGCATGGCTGCCATCATCAAACGTTATGGTGGTGCTGATGCGCAGGTAGCCGTTTTTCTCCCGCACATCCAGATATTCAAACACCTTGGGCGACACCCGGTAGGCCATACCTTTACAGGTTGCTCCGGGCTGTTCGATCAGGGTGACCACCCGGCCTGGTGATTCCGGTGTACCGCGATGGTCATGGGAGCCCTGCCAAAAGCGGCGAGCCCATCCGCGAATCGACGCCGGGCGCTGCTCAAGAAAAGGAAAATCCACCTTGTAAATCAGCGAGCCGTAACCAAACAACCAGACAGAATCGATACCATCGAAGTTGTAGCGGGTGCGATTGTGATCAATGGTGTTGGCGGGCATAACAAACCTGCAGGCGATACAAAACCCCGATTCTGTCAGGCGCCCTGAGTACTTGCAATAAAGCCGGCAACGCCGGTCAGCACGATCTCTGCCGCCATGGCGGAGAGAATCAGGCCACTGATTTTCGACATGATGTTCAGGCCGGTTGTGCCCAACACTTTTTCCAGATAGCCGGACAACCGCAACAACACCGCCAGAATCAGCAGGCCAGAGACCAGGCCCAGCAAGCCACCAGCCACCTCATGAACGGCTTTTAGCTCAGCACCGTAGACCATGATCGCACCAATGGTAGCGGGCCCGATCATTACCGGGATGGCCAGGGGCACCACGGCGATATCGTCGCGGTCTTCCTCCGGCAGGCCGGTGGCATGGTTACGGGTGCCGCTGGTCACCAGACTGATCGCCGTCAGAAACAACAGGCTGCCGGCACCAATCCGGAAAGAATTCAGAGTGATGCCGATAGCACCAAACAACAGTGGCCCGGCGAAGAACAGCACCACACCTAAAATGAAGGCCGACACACAGGCCCGGCGGATAATCGACGCCTTTTCGGCCGCCGGCAGGCCGCGGGTCAGTGCCAGGAACATGGTGACCACAAAGAACGGTGCCAGCAGGAACAGAAAGCGGATGGTGCTGCTGATGTAGGTGGAGAAAAACGTCTCAAGCATTCGGGCAAATCCGGCCAGGGGTTAAAGCCGGTTAGCATAACGCCTGAGGGCAGATTCTGCCGTAAGGAAGAGAACCTATTGGCCGGCGAAGCGGATCAACGCTTCTTGATGGAGGGCTTGCGCGACTTGCAGGGTTTGCCTTTCGGGCCGGTCGTGCGCCTACCGGGCTTCGGGCCACGGCCAGGCTTGCCTGCAGGCGGTTTGCCGGTGCCTTTGCCAGCTCCCTTTCCACCTCGGCCGGGGGAAGGTTTACCTGACGGCTTTGCGCCGGCCCTGGCCGGTTTACCACCGGCACCCGGGCGGGCACCTTTGGGCCCGGCGGGTTTCTTGCGGGGCTTGCTGGCCGCCGGCTGCGTTGCCTCCGAAGACGAATCCCGGATGGCATCAAACAGCACCGCCAGTTCCTTCTCCGTCAGATCCCGCCAGGCGCCCACCGGCAAACCTTGCAGGCTGACGTTCATAATCCGCATCCGCTCGAGCTTGGTCACCTCATAGCCAAAGTATTCCGCCATCCGGCGGATCTGGCGGTTCAGGCCCTGCACCAATATGATCCGGAAGACAAACCGGGAGACTTTCTCCACCTTGCAACGCTTGGTCATCGTCCCCAGAATCGGCACGCCGTTGCTCATGCCTTCCACAAACTCCCGGGTCACCGGCTTGTCGACGGTCACCAGGTATTCTTTCTCGTGGTTGTTGCCAGCCCGCAGGATCTTGTTGACCAGGTCACCATTGCTGGTGAGGAAAATCAGCCCCTGGGAATCCTTATCGAGGCGGCCAATGGGGAAAATACGCTCGCTGTGGCCGACAAAACGCTGGATATTGTCTTTTTCCGCGCTGTCGGTGGTGCTGACAATACCCACCGGTTTGTTCAGGGCAATGAAGACCAGATCTTCCTCGTCCCGGGGCTCCACCACTTGGCCGTTCACCTTCACCACATCGCCCGGCAACACCTGATCACCCACCTGGGCCCGTCGCCCGTTGATGTGCACGTTGCCCTGCTCGATGTA
>NZ_JACUUB010000107.1 GCF_014859525.1 Marinobacter sp. | reverse complement strand
AGCGTGAACCAGTTCACAAAAACAACAGAGAGAACGCCAGAAAAAGGAATAGTAAAGAGAAAGCAGGGAGTCAATCTGGGGGTGACCCCATCAGCAATCCTCCGGCACACACATCCACCGCTTCGGCTGCTCCCTTCCGGGCCTGACCGGGTTGACGGTTTCATGTTGCGGAGGCACCAATGGGGCCACCATAACGACGTTCCGGGACATTTCCCCGAAAGCGGCGCGCATAGTAGCAGAAGGGTTTACGGACTACAACGCCCTATAACGGCAATGGCACTTCGTCTTGCCGGAACCAGCACACAATGCTGTGGCGGGTGCGTTTTGCGGGTAGCACCTCGTGAGGTACCTCCTCGCTCAGGAACAACACAGCTCGCCCTGCCTCCGGGCGCACCAAACCGACCGGTTGGCCACCCTCCCCAGAGCTGTACACCTGCAACTCACCGCCATCTTCCAGACCCCAGTCATCGTTCAGATAGAGCACCAGACTGATTACACGCGAGGCGCGCCCTCGAAAACTGTCCCGATGACACTTATAAAAATCGCCACTCTGATAGGTTGCGTAATGAGCTTCAAATCGCTTCAGACCGAGGAATAGCCGCTGGTTAAGGCCGTCTTTGATCTGATCCAGAAAACGGAACAGCAGAGCCTGAGGCTCACTGAAGCCTTCCAGCCAGGCAATTTTGTCACGGCGCACGCTGCGATCCTCCACCAGGCTGGCGCCACGGCCAATGCCCGCCCGATTCATCGCTTCGGTTTTGTGCAATATGGTGACTTCGTTAAGCAAGGCCGCCAGCAACCCCTCCGGCAACCGGGTACTGAGCTCCAGGCTTAACCAGGAGAAATCACTCAAGCTGTCGGCTAACGCATCAAGCCACTCTTCATCAGTCAGTCTGGCGGGCACTGCCGGGTCACACCCAGTACTCAGCGCATCGCCAACGGCTGCCGTTAACAACCCGTCTGTGCGCGCTAAAAGCGAATCTGTCAGCGCAACAATCACCGCACCGTTGTCGTGATCATCCATCAACCTGGTCTCTGAAATTTCGATCATTGTATGATCAAACTCGCCGACGCCGCAGATTTAATTTACTCTCTTGATAAGCAGATACACTTAAGGACTCCGTACCTCACCATGTCAGAAAGCAGTAACAAACCACCGGCTTCTGTTACCCCCGGGCAGTGGTCCTTCACGCGCTGGCACACCATCGGCCAGCTTGAAGCGCTTGAGGTGCGCCACCCTCTGTTTACGGCGACGCTTTTCCTGCAGGGCGCGCATCTGAGCCACTTCTCACCAAGAGATCAGAACAACTGGCTCTGGTTAAGCGAGCTAGCCAAATTTCAACCTGGCCGGGCAATCCGCGGTGGCGTGCCGATTTGCTGGCCCTGGTTCGGAGATCCCGCGAAAAACCCGCCCGAGATTCGCAAGCGCGTTCGTCATCCGAGCGCTCACGGCTTTGCTCGTATCGCCGTGTGGAGCCTCGAAGACGTTCGGGAAAGCGCCCATGAGGTCGAAATCAGCCTGTCTCTGAACGCCAACGAGGACTTCGCCGACCAGTGGGACGGTCACGCCCTGGCGTTAATCACCTTCAGCTTTTCTGTCCGTGGCTGTCAGATCGCCCTGACCACCACCAACCTGTCCAGGCAGCCGCTGGCCTTCAGCCAGGCTTTGCACACTTACCTGCCAACTGCAGACATCCATCGCAGTCGGGTGCTCGGGCTGGGCAACAGTCAGTATGTGGATACACTGCAGGACTGGGAGTATTGCACCCAGGAAGGTCCCATTTACTTTGACGGTGAAATCGACCGCATTTATGAATCTCGCGAGCCTCTCATCGTCGTCACGCCTATGGCCAAACGCAAGCTCACCGCAGTTGGCAGCGACTCCACCGTGGTCTGGAACCCGGGACCAGAGAAGGCCAAGCGGCTATCAGATTTTCCAGCCAATGGCTGGCAAAAAATGCTGTGTGTCGAAACCGCCAATGCAGCCGGAGATTACCGTGTATTAAATGAAGGCCAAAGCCACACCATGGGCGTGTTTATCGGTCGGGCCTGACAGCCCAAGAACACTAAACTGACACAGGGAGCAGGCATGGGCCTGGCATCGTTTCTCAAATCCAGATTGGTACCGGCAGAGCTCGAAGCTCAGGTAGACCGGATCCGCAAACCCATAGGCAGCCTCGGCTATGACCCATGGGGCTATAACAACGACGCCATCAAATACGGCCTTTCGGTCACTCGCCAGGTCTATGAAAGGTATTTTCGGGTGCAGGCCGATGGCGTAGATAACGTACCTGCGGAAGGCCCGGTACTGATCATCGCCAACCACTCCGGCCAACTGCCCCTGGACGGCTTACTGGTGGGTTACGCGCTTGCGTCTCGCCAGGAAAAACCGCGCATTCCAAGAGCCATGATTGAGCGCTTTTTTCCAACCGTGCCCTGGCTTGGCAATCTTCTGAATGAAATGGGTGCCGTTCTTGGCGATCCCGTCAATTGCGCCAAAATGCTGGAGAACGATGAAGCCGTGATTGTTTTCCCGGAGGGCGTACGCGGTTCAGGCAAGTTATACCGGGATCGCTACCAACTGAAACGATTTGGTAACGGATTCATGCATCTTGCCATGAAGTACAACGCAACCATTGTGCCGGTAGGCGTCGTGGGCTGCGAGGAGACCATCCCCGCTATCGCCAATATTAAACCACTCGCCAACGCGTTGGGTGTGCCCTATGTGCCGGTTGCCCTGCCCTTTATCTTCCCGGCCAAAGTGCATTTAAATTTTGGCCCACCCATGCACTTTGACAACACCGAGATTCCGGAAGACATCGTGTCTGAGCGGGTGGAAGCAGTAAAAGCAGAGATCAGCAGGCTGATTGATAAAGGACTGAGCGAACGGAAAAGGCTGTTCTGATGACCACAAAACGCAGACCGCACATTCTTGTCACTGGCGCGGCGGGCGCCCTCGCGCAGCAAGTGATCAACCAGCTCAGAGACACCTGTGATCTGGTGGCCGTGGATTTTCGCGAGCAGGTCTACCTGGGCGACGACATTCCCAGCTACTGCATCGATTTCAATAAACGGGTATTTGAAGACCTGTTCAGGCGCTATCAGTTTGATGGCGTGATCCACCTGGGGCGAATTCTTTCAAGCCAGCTCACCCGCATGCGCCGCTATAACGCCAACGTGCTGGGCACCCAGAAACTGCTCGACCTGTCGCAAAAGTATGGCATTCGCAGAATCATCGTGCTGTCCACCTACCATGTCTATGGTGCAGTGGCCTACAACCCCGCGCTGATCGACGAATCAGCTCCGCTAAAAAGCGCCGGACTGAGCGCCGATCTGGTGGACTCTGTTGAACTGGAGAATCTCGCCAACATCTATCTATGGCGATACCCGGAGCTGAACATCACCATCCTTCGACCCTGCAACATTGTGGGCCCGGGCGTTCGCAACTCCATGAGCTCTCTGCTGGGCAGCGAACGGGCACCGGTGTTGGCCGGTTTCTCTCCGATGATGCAGTTCATCCACATCGATGACATGGCAGACGCCATTGTTCTGGCCTGGCAGAAGCCAGTCAAAGGCGTGTTCAACGTCGCGCCCCAGGATTGGGTGGCCTATCAGCAGGCGCTCAAGCTGTGCGGCTGCCAGCGAATACCGCTGCCATCCATACCACCCATCATCCCGAAGGCCATATCGAAGGTGCTTAACCTGCACAGCTTTCCACCCTTTTTGTTATCTTTCTTCAAATACCCGGTCGTGATCGACGGCAGAGCATTTGCGCGAGAGTTCGACTTTACGCCCAAACGCCCCTTGAAAGAGATCTTCAGGTACTACCAGAACAATAAAAAACCGGTGTAGCCCGGCTGCCGGAATGTTTGGATTGTGATGGACGATCATGGCTGTTCGCAGCTACTCTGTATAAAATAAGTACAGAATTCAGGTTTAAGGAAAGACCTAATGCTCAGGGATCTCAGCGTAATCAGCCATGGCGCGGCGGCTGCCGTGTTTGCCGTGTTGTCGGTGATGATCGCCACCCGCTATCTGAGGCGGGATATTGACCGTGCCTTGTTTCTGGCATCCCTGGTCACCACTTTTTGGGCAGCAACCCTTGTCGCCCAGGGTATCTGGGGGCAACCCGGGTTCTTTGTCCGCTACCTGCTGGAACTGCTGCGAGACACGGCCTGGGTACTGTTGTTATTCGCGATGCTGCGTGACTCTTATCGCCACAGCAAGCTGACCAGCCAACTCAAAAAAGTGCTTGGCGTTTCCATCTTTGGTTTGCTCATCACACTGCTAACCCTTGGCAGCCTGGAATTCATTTTTGATCTAGCACTGCTGAACGGCAAAACCAAGGTCATTGGCCAGATAGCGCTGGCACTGCTGGGCTTATCACTGATCGAGCAAATCTGGCGCAACGCCCCGGGCTTTGGCCGCTCATCAATGAAATACCTGTGCATCGGCGTGGCCACCATCTTTATCTATGACTTTTTCATGTATGCAGACGCGCTGCTGTTCGGCCAAGTGGCGGATTCCTTCTGGAACGCCCGTGGATTCGTGAATGCAGCTTTAATGCCACTGTTTGCCATCAACGTTATTAACACCCGCAAACAGCCGGTAGATTTTCAACTGTCCCGCGCAGCGGTCTTTCACGCGGGCACCTTCCTGTTTGCAGGCAGCTACCTTCTGTTTCTCGCCATCGGCGGCTACTACGTTCGAGCGTTAGGCGGGGCATGGGGCGAAGCACTGCAAGTGCTGTTCGTTTCCATCTCACTGGCCTTTTTGGTCACCCTTCTGCTGTCCCGGCGAATCCGGGCCAAACTGATGGTCTTTATCAGCCAAAACTTCTTCGACTACAAATACGACTACCGGGAAGAGTGGCTGAAAATGACCCGGGAGCTGGCCAATCTGAGTGATAACCCGCCTCTACCTGAGCGGGTTATCCGCATCCTTGCCAGCCTCGTTGAAAGCAATGCCGGCGCCATCTGGCTTCGAGGTGAGCAAAAAGATTACGTTTTGAAAGCCAGTGTAAATCTGGCCATACCCAAATACACGCTGATCGATAACGATGCTGAAATCGTCCGGTTCTTTCAGGAGCGCGAATGGATTATTGATCTTGGCGAATACCGCTCAGACCCCATTCGTTACAACCTGCTGGAAATACCAGATCCGATCACCAATACCCCCGACGCATGGCTTATCATACCCATGTATCTGGGCAACGAACTCTACGGCATCGCCATGGTCGGCACGCCCTACTCCCGCGTTGATCTCAACTGGGAGAACTTTGATCTGATCAAAGTCGTGGCGCGCCAAACCTGTAACCTCCTGGCTCAGACAGATGCCCAAAACCGACTCTCCCGCGCCATGCAATTCGAGGCCGTCAGCAAAGCCTCAGCCTTCATGGTCCACGATCTGAAAACGCTGATCGCACAGCTGTCATTGCTGGTCAAAAACGCCCCCAAACACCGGTCTAACCCTGCTTTTATTGACGACATGATCGCCACCACCGACCATGCTGTCCGGAAAATGGCCAATCTGGTGGACCACATCCGCAAGCCATCCAGCCCAACCGAGTCCCAGCACAGTGCTATAAACCTGACCCAGATCGTTCGAGAACTGATCGAGCATCACGGTCACCGCGCCCCCGCCCCGGTACTTAAGGGGAACCCCGATGACATCAACGTGTGCGCCGACAAGGAACAGCTACGAAGCGTGCTGGGGCACCTGATTCAAAACGCTCAAGACGCAACGCCCGCCAACGGCGAAATATCCATCAATCTGAAAACCGCCAAAGGTAACGTCGTCATCTTTATTCAAGACACCGGTACGGGCATGACGGAGGATTTCATCCAAACCCAGTTGTTCAAGCCCTTTGAAAGCACAAAAGGACTGACGGGCATGGGCATAGGCGCGTACCAGGCCAGGGAATACATTCAGGAGCTGGACGGCAGCATCGACGTAACCAGCGAGCCAGGTGTGGGATCTTGCTTTTCCATAAGAATTCCATTGCCGAAGGCAACCCCGGCCCCCTTGGTCTCTGACTCCTTTACGCCAATATCAACAACACCCTCTTCCGAAAAAACCGTCAACTAACCGGCGCCTTGATCTATTTTTTGGATTCAGCATTGCAAAGTGTCAATGTTCAGTTAAGAATCATAGGTATGGAAATGCCGGTCGAGCCCAGTCCGGCACGCAAGAAGCACACGGACCAAAGGATTGATTGTTGTCGTGAAGCAGTTATTGATTGTAGAGGACGACCCTGGCCTGCAAAGCCAGATGAGATGGTGTTTCAGTGATGGCATCGAAGTCGCTGTTGCATCAGACCGGGAATCTGCCCTGACCGCCCTGCGACGGATGGAACCTCAAGTCGTCACACTCGACCTCGGCCTGCCCCCAGACCCCGGCGGGGCCTCAGAGGGCTTTGCCCTGTTAGAAGACATACTGCGCCTGGCACCCATGACAAAAGTGATTGTTGTGACCGGCCGCGAAGACAAAGAGAATGCCGTAAAAGCGATTGGCATGGGCGCTTCCGATTTTTACCAGAAACCTCTGGA
>NZ_JACUUB010000106.1 GCF_014859525.1 Marinobacter sp. | reverse complement strand
CCGGTTCGTTGATAGACGGAATACCATCTCTCGGCGGCCCACCGGGCAGAATCTCGCTGGCCGGGACCAATGCGCCACTGAGATCAAAGCCATTCTTGCGCTCGGCCATGGCAGGCTGAGCGACAAGCAACAGGCCCGCCACAAAGGCCAGGGGTTTGATAAGCTGGTTCATGTCTCCTCCGGAGGCTCTCCGATTGATATTGCTTCAGAGACACCGAAACCAGCAGCTTGTTACACGAAGCCTTATACCCGGGAATTGCGAACCTTACCGTAAACCTCCATCTCCGCCGCCATCGCCTGGCGCCGCGAGTGGAGGTCTTTGCTGACGCTGGTATAGGTGGATACCAGGTAGGGCACGCAGTAGGTCAGCACCACTTTCAGCCAATCCATGGTGGCTGTGCCTGCCACGGCTTCCCATTGATTGATCAGCACCAGCAGCGTACCCACCACCGCCGCCAGTTTTGCGGCACGTCGTGGCGTGCCGTGGCTCACGGCGAGCTCACAGGCGTCCTTGCAGCTGCGGATTGGCTTGCTCAACATCCGGGAAAATGTCATCTGAACCTCAACAACGGGTGTTATTTCAGGAAGCCCTGCATGACTCTCTCGGCCAGCGGTGTCTTGAGATCATCAGGTCGGACAATAAGGATATCAACTTTTTGCCCGTCAGATGGAAACCCGATCCGCTTGCCGGGAAAAATCAACTCCAGTTCCTTGCCAAGAGTTTTAATCGCCATCTCCGGCTTCAACAGGGTAGCGACCACCAGAGGGACCCCTGCCCACGTCCGTTTCACCAGTTTGAGAACATCCTCGAAACTACCTGCCTCCGACGTCACGCTGCTGGACACAATCACCCCTGCCGGTTTCGCGGTGCCGCTGTCCGTAACCGGGGTATAACCCAGTTTGGCCAGCAATTCTGTCATGGGCTTGCGGATAAATGGATGGGGACGAGCGAGAACAACTTCTTTCGACATAGCAGACTCCAGACTTGCCGGTTGAATTGAATGACAACCTTAAGACCCCTCGAAAACCCGGTTGTTACAAAATTTTCCGGGAGATCGAGGAACTCTGCTGATCTCAACCGGACCGCGGCGCTAAAGTCTTCCGCGCGTTCTACGGTCTGGAAGGGCTTGGAGAAACCACTTTCTAGGTAATTGGTGCAGCCCAACTCGTTCTGACCCTCTCCCGCCAACCGGCTCCTGTCACAGCGTGAATTAGAACGCCAGTCTGTAACATTTATCCCGGTTGCCTGTCTTTACCTGCAATAACAACCGACAAGTAACCGGGGTAAGCCATGCTACTGAACTGGCTGTCGAGACGGCTCGCCGCCTATCTAACCAAACAGATAAAATGCCACTCCGTTCGCACTTCCACCTGGCAGGCCATACAAAGCGCCATCAAGCCTGGCGACGTGCTGCTGGTGGAGGGCAACACAAGAATCAGCACCGCCATCAAATACCTGACTCAGTCCACCTGGTCCCATGCCGCGCTGTATCTCGGCCCGGAGGCGGGCTTGGGTAGCGCTGAAGACGGCGAAGAAAATGTTCTGGTCGAGGCGGATCTTGAGGAGGGCATTCGTTGTCTGCCGCTGTCTTTTTACCGGAACTTTCACACCCGGATCTGCCGGCCCGTGGGGCTCAATGAACAGGATATCCATAAGCTGATCGACTACTCGAAAAGCCGGCTCGGGCACCAGTACGACCTGAAGAACGTGTGGGATCTGGCGCGTTATCTTTGCCCAACCCCACCGGTACCTACCCGTTATCGTCGTTCCATGCTGGCACTGGGCAGTGGCGACCCCACTCGAGCCATCTGTTCCACATTTATCGCCCAGGGTTTTCAATCGATCCGATATCCGATACTGCCTGAGCGCCTGATCGATTCAGGTGGCAGCGCGGATTCAGAGGCCCAACAACGGGCGTACTTCCGGATTCGTCACCATTCCCTGTTCGCCCCCCGGGATTTCGACGTCTCACCTTACTTTGATGTTATTAAACCAACGCTCAAGCAAGGCTTTGATTACCGGCAGTTTCCCTGGGAAGATTAG
Organism: Marinobacter sp.; assembly: GCF_014859525.1. Taxonomy (GTDB): domain Bacteria; phylum Pseudomonadota; class Gammaproteobacteria; order Pseudomonadales; family Oleiphilaceae; genus Marinobacter. Next base: position 4,544 of record NZ_JACUUB010000106.1, on the reverse strand, counting down.
GCTTGTCCGCTCAGCTGAGATTTAGAAGACCGCCAACTGTGAAACCTTCCCGGCCCGGCTTGCCTAACAGGAAACCCTGCAACTCGTCACACCCCGCCCGGGCCAACCACGCAGCCTGCGCTTCGGTTTCAACACCCTCGGCAATCACTTCGCAGCCCATGCTGTGAGCCATGTTGATGATGGTCCGGCAAAGCACTTCGTCCTGATCATTCTCCGGCAGACCACTGACAAAACTCCGGTCGATTTTGATACGAGACACCGGCATCACTTTGAAGTACGCCAGCGATGAGTAACCGGTGCCAAAGTCATCCACGGCCAGATCCAGGCCAAGTTCGCGAAAGCGATTCAGCGTCGCCATAGCCCGCTCGACATTCTCCATCAGTGCCGTTTCGGTGATTTCCAGTTCCAGATAGCGAGCCGCTACGCCGTAATGCGCCAGCAGGGCAGCTATTCGATCGGCAAAGGCCTCGTCGTGAAGCTGCATCGCCGACACATTCACCGCCAGTCTTCCCCGGAACCCCTGGGCCACCCAGAGTTTCAGGGTGGCAAGTGCCTGTTCCAGCACCCAGTCTCCGATACTGACGATCAGTCCGGTTTGTTCTGCCAAGGGGATAAATTCGGCGGGAGACACACTGCCCAAGACCGGATGATGCCAGCGGAGAAGCACCTCGTAGCCGGTGCACTCCCTGGCACGATCAAACTGGGGCTGAAAATATAACTCCAGCTGTTGATTGTGGATGGCCAGCTTGAGACCGCTTATCATCTCCTGACGGCGATGAACCTGCTCCCCGAATTCCGAAGTAAAAAACTGTACTCGCTCGCTTGGTGATTTCTTTGCCCGATGCATGGCGATTTCGGCGTGGCTGAGCAGGGTCCGGGCATCCTGGCCGTCCAGTTGGGTAATCGCAACTCCCGCACTGACCTCACACTCGTAGGACTTGCCAGCCACCTGAACCGGCCTTTGACAAGCCTCGACGATGGCGGAAATCCCGGCCTGAAGGTTCTCAAACGGGTGTCTATGGTGCTCACGGACCAGCAAGCCAAAGACATCCCCCCCCAGTCGAGCGACATGACCATGGTCGGCACTGAACCCTCCAATCCTTCGGGCAATTTCCTGTAGCACGCGATCCCCGGTCTCATGTCCGGCCAGGCCGTTAAGGGCCTGAAAATCGTTCAGCCCAAGCACGAGAACGGCCTCTTTTCCGGATTCTCCCGAATTCACCTGATCAAAATGGCGGTCAAGTTGTTCTTCGAACAGACTCCGGTTGGCAAGCCCGGTAAGCTGATCATACAACGTGCGGATCTCAAGTTCCTGCTCAGTCTTGCGGAGGGTTCGGGTACGTTCATCCAGCAGCTGATCCAGCTCCCGATTCAGGAGATGGAGACGCGCAAGATAGGAGGCGTTCTGCTTGAGCATGCCATTGAACGCTCCTTCTACTTCACCAAACTCGTCGCAACGCCCGACCGGCGTGAGGTACCGCAGCGGGTGTTCGTTGTCGCTGCCGGCCCGGGCAATGCGCTCCCGGAGTTTGAGTAGCGGAGACAACATCATTCGGTCAACCACGAACATGGTCACCGCCGTCACAAACACCGCAATCAACAACGACAGGCCGAGGATCCTGAACACAAAGGCGACCAGCTCTGAGGGCACCTCACTCACATCCACCCGGCCCCGAACGTCATAATCAGACAGTGTCGGGTTAGCGCCCCAGACCAGGTTTATTGCGCCGTCAGCGGTTCTCGGCGCTGCACGCAGAATGCCGTCGGCGGGCGTCGGATGTTCAATGGCCTCTCCAGCCTTGTACATGAGGCCATCCCGGCTCAGGGAAACCCCGACCAGCGGGCTGTTGGCGATCAGAGTTTGCAGGTCTTCGGGATCAATCGGGTGGCTTTGAGTATGTTTGAGAAAGGTGATCACCGCCTGACTGGCAACATCGACCCGTTCACTCAGCAGGTTTTCTTCGTAGTTCCGGTAAGAGGGAATCAATATCGCCACTTCGATGGCCAGTATCGCCAGAAAGGCGGCCAGGGTCAGATTACGGCAAAGCCGGCAAGCCGCCAGTTGTTTCACCCAATGCCGTAACGAACGCCTGTTTTTGGGCATATCGGCAGAATTCAGCCCGCTGGAGTTCGCTTCCGCCTCGATCCCGACACCCGGTTTCATAACTGCCTCACCTATCGCCTTATGGTCTTAGAGAGACACCTGAAACGCTGCAACATTACAAAAAAAAGGGTGGGGATCACTCCCCACCCAAGTCCGCCGACACACTCACTGATGCAACTCACCCCTACTTCTTGTTGATAAACTTCTTCTGTTCCAAGCGGGTATATTCGGTCAACGCCGCCAACTCCTTGGAGCCCCATGCCAGAGGATCAGCAGCCATTGGCGCGACCATGCAGATCTGGACCATTTCATCCAGATGCACCATATTCAGTCCGAAGTCGCGCTGACCCATGGCGACCAGATGCGGGTATTCATTCTTGAACGTGGCGTTGTATCCGGCGCCATTGGCATGACAGGTGGCGCAGGAAAGACCGTTGGAAGACAGGCTGTTATCGTTAAACAGCTTTTCACCCAACGCCCGGAGTTCCGCTACATTACCCTGGTAAGGCTGGTAACCTTCAGGCCGGCGAACCGCTTTTTTGAGGGCTGCAGAGACGCCTTCTCCCTCCGCTTCTCCTTCTGCCTCACCCTCGGCCCTTCCTTCGGCTTCACCTTCCCCCTCGGCATAGCCCTCCGCTTCGCCTTCCGCCCGGGCTTCGCCCGCACCTTCAGCTTCACCACGGGCTTCGCCTTCCGCTTCTGCCCGGGCCTCACCTTCTGCTTCACCCTGCGCCGCTTCGGCAGACGGTATCAGCCCGAAGCCGGAACCAACACCGGCGTTAAAGCCTGCACCTGCAAACGCCACGACGGTCATCATGGGAACCGTCACCATTAGATTTCGCGATAACCTGCCTAGCAGGGCCTTGCGTTTGTTTTCTGTGGACATAATCAGTCACCTCCGGTCGTTTTTCGTTATTCAGGGTGCTGGCCTGTTTGTGGCCTTTGAACACGGACACCCCGGCCGCGTATTTGTTACTTTAAGTGTGGTTTTCATCATCCAGGCTTCGGTTGGCCTTCTGTTCAGACCAATCGAAGCCTGGAAAGGATCGTTGCTGTGAGACTCCGAGGGGTGCCCCGGCCAATACCGCATGATCACCCCGCTTTTACCCACACGCAGGTGTGTGAGACTCACGGTTTCCCGGCCCTCCCGCCGCATGGCCACAGCCAGCCTTGGCGGTAGGGAGGGCTCGATATTGCGATGCAGTGACAACAGCTTCGAGAACGCCTGATCCGGCTGACCGTGCCCAAGTGCCCTGCGAATCAAAAGTCGACGTAACCCCGGCACCAGCCTGGGCAACCAGGAAGAGGTGCTGATGCAGGAACCAGCTGTCAACGTCGATTCCCGCAGCGTCTCCCCGTCCCACGCCCAGTGGGTCGGGCTGATTCTTTCAGGCTCAAACGCCAACAAAAGAAAAGGTGGAAAGTATGTGAGCGTCTCCCGAAACAGGCAGTTGCGGACCTGGGCAACGTTGCTCATTTGGCTTAAGCGCCTGACCAGCAACCCACGGCTCTGCGCATCGCCCGGAGGCACTCTGGACGCGTATCGATAGTCGTTAAGAATCATGACAGCCAGACCCCGGTCATTTGCCGCTATCCAGGTACCACCACCGAGGGGATCGATTGGCATGACCGTACTTAGACCCTCATATCGATCCACAACAGGAGGCTCGGCCATCGGCCGTTCGAGGGACTCATCCCGGCTAAAGAGCAGATCCAGCCCATGGGACGAATGGCACCAACTGACCGTACACATGCTGTGACCTCAAGCGCTTCTGGCCAGACCCTCGGCCTGTTTTTCCAGGTAACGCAACGTGGACGGGTGAACACCGAAATCGGAGCTGACCTCCATGCCGGCCTGTTCCGCCAACATGCCAATGATCGCCATGTGGTGAATGGTATGGCTGGCGAGGAATACCAGCTCGCGCTCAACACTGGTGCTGACCACTTGTTGCGCACCGGCGCTGTTGTGCAGCATCGCCAGCTCACCCTCACAACCCTCTCGCCACTGATCCCGCAACTGGTGTGCGATACCAATGAGACGATCGCGACCGGCCCTCCGGTCCGTTTCGAGCACTAACTCGCGGTGTCGGTTCTCGTAGTCCAGCAGTGCGCCCGGGCGTGAAGATGCAGACAACAGAGCGGTGTAATGGTCAATGATGTGCCGGACATGCTTGCCAATTGCCTGCGGCTTTTTGACACCGGAACTCTGTCGATAACATTCCGCTGGGAGTATGTTCAGCAGGTTAACCAGTTGGTCGATCGCAAGGGTGTTTTCCTCAATGAGGCCGCTGATACCCGGATCGTGATCTGAATTTGGCTGTGTCATTCTTGTCATCCATTATTTTCAGGTTTTGGACAGTTCGGGTGAGCATGAGCCGCGCTCCTGCTCACACCGATGACCAGATCAGGCCTCAGCTTTTCCCTCAGCTTCGCCTTCTCC
>NZ_JACUUB010000105.1 GCF_014859525.1 Marinobacter sp. | reverse complement strand
GGATGAGGTGCTGGCTGCTGCAGAATCAGCGCTGGCGGAGGACTGGCTCAAGGATGAGGAAGAAAAAGCGTGGGAACATTTAAAAAAGGAAGTGTAGTTCTGATTCGGTTTCCCTTCTCGGATCTCAGCAGCCAGAAGTTGCGACCAGCCGTGGTTTTGGCGGGCGCCGGGAAAGGTGATTACATTTTGTGCCAGGTGACCAGCAAGCCTTATGACAATGAGGCCTTCGAAATAGCCGACAGTTCGTTTTCCAGAGGTACCCTCCATCGCCAGAGCTTTGCCCGGCCCGGCAAGTTGTTCACCGCCAACGAATCTATTCTGCTTCAAAGAAGTCGCCTGCCTGAGTAATGAGGCTGTGGGCCGACTGGTTGATCGAGTGATTGCAATTCTGCAGCGTTGAAATTGGGGTCAGACCCCAAGACATTTGATGCGGCCAAATGTCCGCGGGTCTGACCCCAACGTTTATCTGCGGCGCTGGAAGTAGACGCTGAGGTTCTGGCCCATCAGGCTTTGCACTTCGCTGCCCAGGGCTTCGGCCTGGATTTGCCGTTGTACCGGGCCGGTGGCCAGGCTGTGGCCGTCTTCGTCGCGGGCTTTGACGAGTTTCCATTCCACTTCGTTACTGACCAGTGCCAGCAGTTCTTTGAGCTGGTCGGCGTCTTGTGGGCGGAACCAGCGGTCGCGGCAGCCGCCGAGGCTGTAGAAGTCGTCGTCTTGCAGCAAACTATTCCAGGCTGCATCGTGTTTGTTGGCCAGCACCATGCGGCGCAGTTGGCGCAGGCTGGTGCGGGTGGGGTGCAGCTGGTGTTCGGCTATCAATCGGCGGATTTGTTTGTCGCCGGCGGTTTGCTCGGCCAGACTGGTGTGCATGTGCACCACGGCGCCGGTGATGGAGGCGCTGTTCACCAGTGCGGCCAGAGACAATTCGGTCATGGCGGGTGAGGGCAGGCGGCCCACTTCTACCCAATGTACCTGATGGCCGTCGGCCACGAATCGCTGGGCGATGGACCAGGGCCAGAACACGATGTTGTTCATGTTCAGGGTGTGCGCCATGCGGGTGGCTTTGGCGATGTTGGCCAGGGATTCGTCCACCGCGATCACTTCTACGTCATCCAGGTACTGCGCCAGTTCCATGGCGCGCTGGCCAGACTGGGCGCCGCACACCAGAATGCGCAGGATGGCGGGCAGGTTGTTGGTGTTCAGGCCAAGTTCCTGAGCCATCACCGATTTCAGGCTGGTTTCGGTGCGATAGGCCAGCTGGCTCCACGCGGGCCAGGCTTGTGGCACGTCGGTTTTGGCCAGGCAGAGCTCTTCCGCTTTTTCATCGAAATTCTGTTTGATGGCTTCTTCTTCAGCGCGGCTGTAATAGCTGGCAGCCATCATCGGCTGCATGGCCAGGGGCCAGTCCACCAGGTTCCATTGCCCCAGCTGCATGGCAAAGCCCTGATGAAACAGGGCACCGTACATGGCGCTGATCATCAGCGAGCCAATCAGGGCCTCTTGCGGTTCGCGCACGGCGAATTGGGCCACAATGCTGTCGTTAATCGTAGCCGCCAGGCGCTCTTCATCGTCTTCCGCGGCCAGGGCATAGCCGGTGCGGTCTGCGTACTCGGCAATGGCCAGGCACAGTGGCTGGAGTTCGTCCCGCAGGCTGGCGGTTTGCGCCACTTCTGCCATCACGGCACGGCGCAGCATCACCACCAGTTCTTCCACCGCCGCGTTCGGCATCAGGGTTTTCTGCAGGGCCAGAATCAGCAATTCGTCATCAGCGGCCGCATCCAGGAACACCTCGGCATTCGGGTTATCCAGATCGTACTGCTGCTGGATGATGGCGCCGACAAACCGACCGATTTCCTGATGGGGCAGGCCGTCTTTGCGAAGCAGGGCGATGGCATCCTGCGCCAGCTCGGCATCGGCTTTGTGGATGTGCAGATGCTGGGCGCAGCTGAGCATGCCGGAATACACCGAATCCCAAAGGGAGCCGGTTTGCAGCAGCTTGCGGTAATGCAGGTAGGCCACATCGAACTGGCCTTGCAGGCGCTTGGCGTGGGCGACACCGCAGAAAGCGGCGGCCGATTGCCGGTCGCACTCCAGCGCCTTCAAGAAATACTCTTCCGCCAGGGCCGGCCGTTCGCTTTTCAGTGCCCAGTAACCGAGGTTGGCGTATTGCTGGGCCTGCGCAGGCTGGCTGTTAAGGCTGGCGTTGAACAGGGCATGGGCTTTCTCAAGCTGGCCGTCGTCCATCTCCACCCGGCCCAGCAGGCCAAGGGCGGCGGCGTTATCCGGCTCCAACGCCAGCGCCTGGTCCAGATACTCCCGGCATTTAAACCGCGCCTTCAGCCGCTGCATATAGGAAAGCCCATTGCTGTTGGACTCCCCATACGCCAGATTCGCCTGCAAAACCAACCGCGCCGCCTGCGCCTGAACCGAGCGGGGAAGATGAGCGTTGTGATGTTGTACGTGCATGGAACACCTCGTTACCAGCCATTATCCGATGCGGCAAAGGTCTGCAGTTTTTTGACGGTTTGCCGTGCTTTGAGGATGATGTTGCGAAAGGTGTGCCAGTTTGGGGTTTGAATTTGGGGTCAGACCCAAATACATTTGCAGCCTCGAAATGTCTTGGGGTCTGACCCCAAAAAAGGAGCGGTTATGGGCGAGCAAGGTAAGGTTTATCAAATTAAGGTCACGCTTTCTGGCAGCAAGCCGCCCATTTGGCGGAGGTTGCTGGTTTCGCCGGAGGCGACGTTTCAGGATTTGCACCGGATTATCCAGATTGCCATGGGGTGGCGGGGGTCGCATTTGCATTTGTTTCAGGCGGCGGATGGCAGGCTGATTGGCGACCCTGAGGAAGACGAGGACGACATGATGGGGTTTCTGGATGAAACCCGCTTGCTGGTGGGCAGTGTTCTGAAACGGGAAGGCCAGGCCATCAAATATGAGTATGATTTTGGCGACAGTTGGGAGCATCAGATCAAGCTGGAGAAGATTCTGCCCGCAGGCGATGAAGGGCACTTGCCCCGTTGCATAAAAGCCGCCCGCCAGTGCCCGCCGGAAGATGTGGGTGGCGTTCACGGTTACTACGAGTTTTTGAATGCCATGCATGACCCCGCGCACCCGGAACACGAGGGCGTGAAGGAGTGGTGGGGTGGGGAGTTTGATCCCGAGTTTGTGAACCTGGAGGAAATCAATCAGCTGCTCCCAGAGCGGGATGCCCTGTTTGCGGAGAACGACGTTGATGCGCTGCCGCCTGTGGATTTCTGTGGCCTGAGCCCAAGCCAGATGCATGAACTGCTGCAGAGCCCGCTGCATTGCCCGTCTGTGTTCAAGCCGCTGATCAATGCAAAAGCGGTTGATCAGGAGCTGGATACGGCACCCATCCTTCAGATGGCAAAAGTACTGGTTAATGAGCTTGGCGAGAAGGGCATTCGCCTGACCGGCAAAGGTAACCTCCCGCTCAAGCAGGTGAAGGCCATGATTGAGGCCGCCGGCGAGGAGGTGGTGGTGCCGTTTGCCGGATACGGTTCTGTGCGCTCGGAGGAAGACATTCTTGGCGTGCAACTTACCCGCGTGCTCCTGGAGTTGGCCGGTTACACCCGAAAGCAAAAGGGCCGCCTGCTGCTGAAGAAATCCGCCGCCAAACGCCTCGATACCAAAGGCTGGCTAACCCTTTATCAGGACATGCTGGCCGCTGCGTTCTCTGAATTCAACTGGGCCTGGATGGACCATTACGACGGGCTGAACGATATACAAACGGTCGGCCCCTTCTTCTTGTGGTTGCTGGCAGAGAAAGGCGGCGACAGGTTACCAGTGAAGGGGTACATAGACGACATGCTGGCGGCCTTCCCGCAACTGCCCCTTTCGGCGCGCCCCCTGCCGTATGCCAGCGAAGAACAACAAACCCGCTGGGCACTGGATTCCAGGGTAGTCCGGCTGTTTCGGCTGTTGGGGTTGATTGAATTGAACCCGGAGCGGGCTCTGTTTCGCGAGGAGGCTGAGCAACAGCTGCAGAGAACGGCTTTGTTTGAGGGGGTGTTTGCTAAGGGTTAGGGTGGGGTCAGACCCCCGGACATTTGATGGTGTGAAATGTCTTGGGGTCTGACCCCAGATTAGACCCGGCGGACGGGGCCGGGGTAACGTGCGACCAGGTCATCGGCCGTCAGCAACAGGAAGCCCTCTGTCTCGGCCTGGGCAACGAGAATTCTGTCGAATGGGTCTTTGTGGATTTCCGGCAGGTGGCTAACGGCCAGGGTGTGCAGTGACGAAATTGCCAATTCTGTATAGCCATTATCAACCAGCCCGCGCCGGAGCAGGTGTGGGTCAACATGAAAGTCTGGCCGCCCCAGGCCATTTTTGATGACGACTTCCCAGATACTGGCGGCGCTGAAGTACAGCCTGTTATTTTCGTTACTGATCATGGCTGCCGCTTCGGGGGATAACTTATTTGGCTCCACTGCGGCCCAGAGCAGTAGGTGAGTGTCCAGAAGAAGGTTCATGTCACCCTCCGAACAGCTCGGTTATCTCGTCTTGCCCCATCCGGTCAAAATCGTCCGGTACTTTGAATTCGCCCGCCAAAAAACCCAATCGTCTCTGTTGGCTCTCTTCAGGAGAATCGTAGGCGGTTACCCTGGCAACAGGCTTGCCCGCCTTTGCGATGATGAAAGCTTCGCCCTTAGCGGCACGGGCAACGAGTTGAGACAACCGGGTTTTCGCTTCGTGCATGTTGACGGATTCCATGTGGCTCTCCATTTGGTTGTGCTTAGTTCATCTGACTTAGTTTAGCGTGTGGGGGCGTTGTGGGCCAGTAGTAGCTGGAACGAATTTTTGGGTCAGACCCGATTACATTTGATAGGGTGAAATGTCTTTGGGTCTGACCCCAAATTAAAACGGCCGGGGGGTTAGCCCGGCCGTTTTGGTGGTGCTGCGGGAGCTTAGCCCTGTAGCAGCTGGAGCACCTGCTGGGGCCTGGCGTTGGCCTGGGCCAGTACGGAGAGACCAGCCTGCTGGAGCACCTGGGTGCGAGCCAGTTCGGCGGTTTCTGCGGCGAAGTCGGCATCGCGGATTCGCGAACGCGCAGCTGACAGATTCTCTGATGTGGTGCTTAAGTTCGCTATTGTCGATTCAAATCGATTCTGGGCAGCACCCAGGTCGGCGCGGATACCGCTTATCGTCTCGAGGGCTGCGTCAACAACAGCTAGAGCGTTTGTAGCTCCTTCAACAGTACTGATATCGATTCCACTAACGTCTTCCTTCGTTGAGCCGACTGCGCTATCGGCTGGCGCGTTAAGAATGCTTCCACCGGCAGCGGCAACGTCGGAAGAAACAGCAAAGCTCACAGACGAATCAAAGGTAATCTCACCGGAAGCGATGGTACTGTTTGTCGCAGATGCCGGTGCTCCATCCAGGGTTATTGCGTCTGCATCTAGTTCGGAACTGCCCCTTACGCTTACCGTTGAAGTAGTAGCGTTTGTTGAGAAGCCTTCAATCAGGATGTCTTTACCGCTTTCCTGAATGAGTCGCAGGCGACCACCCTCGACTTCGGCAGTTACACCAGTGGAGCCGGAAGCGGCATTGATTTCTCTAGCGAGAGGCCGGAGGTCGTTAACGTCTGAGATCTGCGCGGATACCGTTGCCTCTTGACCGCCAGAGGATACGGTCATGGTATAGGTGCCTGCACCTTGCTGGATACCATCACCGTCCAGGGTCGGATCCAAGCCAAACAGTTCGACAGAGGTTCGTGCGCTGGCTTGAACGCCGGTAGATTCGAGCTTGGTGTTTATGGCAGCCGCTATGTCCTCAGCGGTATCTCCATCATTAACTTCTACCGTTGCACTCCCCAAAGAGCTGGAGATGGTAACCACCTGCTCCAGGATGGTGTTATCGCCGGTCGCATCGGCAGCAGCGGCGGTAACCGATCCCGTGCCAGCTCTCGCAGTTTCGTTGGCGCCCGAAACCGTGTTATTCGCCAAGTCTGTAATTCGGGCACCGGTAATGGAAACAGCGATAGTTTGGTTCTCGTTGGCCCCTGCCTGGAACTTCTGGGCCTGAAAACTGCCGTCAAGAAGCTTGAGGCCGTTGAACTCAGTCGTTGTCGCGATGCGTTCGAGTTCTTGCTTTAGCTGGTTAACTTCGGATTGCAATGCTCTTCGGTCTGAGGCGCTGTTAGTTGCGTTCGCGGACTGAACGGCCAGCTCCCGTATTCTTTGCAGGATGTTGCCTGATTCCCCCAGAGCACCTTCTGCTACCTGGGCCAGAGAGATGCCGTCGTTTGCGTTACGGATCGCTTGATTGAGCCCGGAGATCTGAGCGGTGAAGCGTTCGGAGATGGCCAGGCCAGCAGCATCGTCTTTGGCCGAGTTGATTCTCAAGCCCGAAGACAGTCGCTGCAGAGCAACGTTTGAGTCACCCTGTGACGTGTTGAGGTTTCGTTGCGCGTTCAGCGACGCAATGTTGGTGTTAATGACCTGAGGCATATCTATTCTCCTGCTCAGAGGTGCCGGTAGCCTGGTGCCCACTGTGAGGGGAACCCTTGCCGGCGGAAATTCGTTAAATTGCCGTTTTGCCGGATACCAAGCGAAGGGTGTGCCAGTTTTAA
>NZ_JACUUB010000104.1 GCF_014859525.1 Marinobacter sp. | reverse complement strand
ACGTAGCCGCTGTACATCAGAAAGTCATGGGCGGCGGCGCTGACCACATCGCGATCTTTGCGCGCGGCGAGCATCACCCGAACAGTTAACAGATTCCATTGAGCGGTGAGTTTCAGAAGTTCGATGGCCATCGGTCGCAGTGGCTTGCTGGTCAGGTGCTTGCGGGCAAAGTTCGCAATTTTAAACGTAAAGTCCCGAACCGCGCCGCCCTGGGTCATCATCAGGACCTTTCGACCGAGCAAATCCAGTGCCTGGATACCGGTGGTGCCTTCATAGAGTGTTGCGATCCGGGTATCCCGGACAATCTGCTCCATACCGTGCTCACGAATATAGCCATGACCACCAAAGACCTGAACCCCAAGGTTGGCGGCTTCGTTGCCTAACTCGGTCAGAAAGCCTTTAAGAATCGGGGTTAGAAAGCCCAGTTTATCGTCGTATTTTTCCGCTTTTTGATGGTCTCCGGCGGCATAAGCTTCGACCATGTGATCGGCCAGTTTGGCGGCATAATAAAGCATGGCCCGACCGCCTTCTGCGATGGCTTTTTGAGTCAGCAGCATGCGGCGAACGTCGGCATGGTGAATCAGACGGTCAGCTACCTGCTCCGGATCTTTCTTGCCAGACAGAGCACGCATCGACCGCCGCTCTTTGGCGTAATCCAGTGCCCACTGATACGACAGTTCAGCCGGGCCAACGCCCTGAATCGCGGTGCCGATGCGGGCCGTGTTCATGAAGGTGAACATACATTCAAGGCCTTCATTTTCCGGGCCAATCAGGTAAGCAGTCGCGCCGTCAAAATTCATGACGCAGGTGGCGGAGGCCTTGATGCCCATTTTCTTTTCAAGCGCACCACAGTTAACGGCGTTACGCTTGCCAATACTGCCGTCTTCCGCAGGCAGGAATTTCGGCACGATGAACAGGCTGATGCCTCGGGTACCTTTGGGGGCATCCGGTAAACGAGCCAGTACAATGTGAACAATGTTTTCAGTCAGATCGTGTTCACCGGAAGAAATGAAAATCTTGGTGCCGGTTAACTGGTAGCTGCCGTCAGCCTGGGGTTCGGCTTTGGTTTTTACCTGGCCCAGGTCCGTGCCGCACTGGGGTTCGGTCAGGCACATAGTGCCGCCCCAGCGACCCTCCGTCAGCGGTACCAGATAGGTTTGTTTCTGTTCTTCAGTGCCGTGTAGAAAAATCGTGTTCATGGCACCGATGGACAGCCCCGGATACATGGAGAATGACCAGTTGGCAGTGCCCATTATTTCTTGCTTGAACAGCCCCATGGAGGCAGGCAGGCCCTGGCCACCGTATTCTTCCGGCGCAGAGAGACTTTGCCAACCGCCCATCACGTATTGGTTGTAGGCATCTTTGAAACCTTTGGGGGTGATGACCTCTCCGTTTTCCAGGCGGCAGCCCTCTTCGTCACCACTCTGGTAGAGCGGGCTCAGAATGTCTTCGCTGAATCGACCGCATTCGGTCAGGATGGCATCAACGATATCCGGGGTGGCGTTCTCGCCAGAGGCCAGAGTCTGATAGTGACCCGGGTAATCAAACACATCATTAAGAAGGAATTTCATGTCACGCAGCGGCGCTTTATACACAGGCATAGCCAGTCCTCACGTACGATTAGCTGATCCGATAGAGTTCGAAAGCTTTGAGGACTGCAGTTTTACGGCATTCAACCGTGACTGCCATTGACGAAAAGCACCCATGGGTGTGTCAGAATAGACAATTGGCTGAAATGACGCATTTCCGATAGTTCTGATCGGGTTTTGATCCCAGTCCGTACGTTATTCGTGAATCCGGTCTCTAGAGGCCCGTAAACGGAGTGTAAAAGTCATGCAAAACAGGGTTATTCCGCGCCGAGTCTATGGTGCTGTGCGCAGCAGTTTTATATTGTTGATCGTATTGGTTTTAGCCGGCTGTGCCGGACCGTCACTGGATGATTATCGGGACGTTGAGCCACAACTGATCCCCCAGGAATTTTTTCAGGGCGAACTTTCAGCTCGTGGTGTGGTCAAGAATTTCTCTGGCAAGGTAATCCGTACTTTCGATGCTGATATTGTCGCCACCTGGGATGACAATGGCGTTGGCACTCTGGATGAAGTTTTCCGGTTTAACGACGGTGAGGTTGAGACCCGAGTCTGGACCTTAACACCGTCGGGCGATAGCTATCACGCCGAAGCCGGGGATGTCGTCAAGCCAGGCACTATGCGATGGCAGGGGAATGCCATCCATATGAACTATGTCCTCCGCGTGTCATACGGTGATGGCACCATTGACGTTCGGATGAATGACTGGATGTACCTGATCACGCCAGATACGTTAATCAATCAGACCACGATGAGTAAGTGGGGTGTGGATGTTGGCGAAGTGGTACTGGTGATTCAGAAGCATGATCAAGGTTCATAACACCAATAACGGTAAGGTTAACAAATTCCATGTGGAAACAATGGCTGATTGCACTCGTTCTGGTCGTGGTTGTTGCAGCGGGCGCCGGCATTTACGTCAGCCTTGAGCAAAGCTCTGCAGATCAGGGCAGCCGGCAATCTCAGGCAAGCGCTGTTAATGTCATCACACCGGAACAGCGCGTGGTTCGGGATGACGTGGGTGCGGTCGCTAATTTACGGGCACTCAATGCCGTTGAATTGACGACGGAGGTCAGTGGACGTGTCGTTGAGATTAATCTTGAGCCGGGTACCGGCGTTGTACAGGGAGCGGTTTTGCTGCGCCTGGACGATCGTCAGGCCCGAGCTGATCTGGCGGTTATCGACGCTCAGTTGGCTGATGCCCGGCGCCAGTACGAGAGGGCTCAGCGCCTGCGGGCCAACAACAGCATTTCCCAGTCTCAGGTTGATGAGCTCAGAACGTCTGTGGATGTTGCTCTGGCGCAACGTCAGTCTGCCCGGGTGCGGTTAGAGAATCATCGCATTGAGGCGCCTTTTGCCGGTGTGGTCGGACTGTCAGATGTCAGCATCGGTGCCTATCTGCAGGCCGGAACCACCATCACCACTCTTGATACCAACGACCAGATGGAGCTGAATTTTGCGGTGCCGGAGCGTTTTATCGGCCAGGTACGTCTCGGCCAGAAGGTCCGTGCTACCTCACCCGCGTTCCCCGGCGAGACTTTTCAAGGCGAGTTGATTGAGCTTGCCAGTCGGATCAACGAGCTGAGCCGGACCCTGTCGGTACGCGCCTTGATTGATAATTCGGAAGGGCGATTGCGGCCGGGGCAGTTTATGTCCGCATCGCTCACCCTGAGTGAGCGTGAGGGGCTGGTTATCCCGGAACAGGCGTTGATGCTGCGTGGTGATCAGAAGTATGTATTTGTGGCTGAAGACGGGATTGCCCGACGGGTTTCCGTCCAGATCGGATCGCGCATGCCGGGCATGGTGGAGATCTTGGATGGCCTGACGGCAGAGGATCAGGTGGTGGTTACGGGTCAGGATCGTCTCAGTAGCGGTGATCAACTTCGATTACTGGAATCGGACCTGGCGATACCCGTGAATCGTTTTGTCACCAGCCGGGAATCCTGATTCATGATTCTGTCTGATATTTCCATTAAGCGCCCGGTATTTGCCACGGTAATCAGCCTGCTGATCGTTGTGTTCGGCATCACTGCTTTGCTCGGTTTGCCGGTGCGTGAATATCCCGATATCGATCCGCCCATTGTGTCTGTATCCACCGACTATACCGGCGCGGCGGCGGAGGTGGTGGACACTCAGATTACTCAAATCATTGAAGGTGCCATCAGTGGCGTTGAAGGCATTCGCTCCATAGAGTCATCAACGGAGCAGGGTCAGTCCCGTACTTCTATCGAATTTAATACGTCCCGGGATATCGACGTTGCCGCCAACGATATCCGGGATGCGGTTGCCCGGATTGCAAACCAGCTGCCGGACGAAGCAGACGCACCCAGAGTCCGGAAAGCGGACTCGGATGCCCGACCCATGATGTGGATAACGTTGCTCAGCGACGTCTGGGACAGCGCCGAGCTAACCGATTTTGCCGATCGTGTTCTGGCCGACCGGTTGTCGGTGCTTGATGGTGTGGCGGATATTCGCATCGGGGGTGAACGCCGCTACGCCATCCGGGTGTGGCTGGACCGTGAGCGGCTGGCCGCCCGCAACATCACCGTGGCAGAGGTGGAGCGAGCGCTCAGAGACAACAACGTCGAATTGCCGGCCGGCCAGGTGGAATCGTCTTCCCGCAACTTTACCGTCCGGGCCGAAGGCCGCTTATCCAGTGTTGAAGAATTCCAGAACCTGGTTGTTCGGAGGGACGGAAACGATCTGTTGCGCCTGGGTGAAGTCGCGAACGTTCAGATGGGCGTAGAATCTGATATCAGCCGGTTACGAGCCAACGGCAGGACCGCTATCGGCATGGGTGTTATCCGGCAATCCAAGGCCAACACCGTAGCCGTATCCGATGCAGTACGTGCAGAGTTGGCCCTGATTGAGGAAACGTTACCACCCGAAGTGTCGTTTGCTGAAAGCTACGACGAATCCATCTTCATTCGTGCGTCAATCAAGGAAGTTCTGATCACGCTCGCCATTGCGGTATCACTGGTCATTCTGGTGATTTTCCTGTTCCTGCGCTCCTGGCGAGCCACGTTGATTCCGGCGGTGACCATACCGGTCGCGGTTATTGGTGCTTTTATTGGTTTGGGATTTCTGGGGTTCTCCATCAACGTATTGACCCTGTTGGCGATTATCCTTGCCATCGGACTGGTGGTGGACGACGCCATCGTAATGCTGGAAAACATTCAACGGCGAATTGATGAAGGTGAGGCACCGCTGTTGGCCGCCTATCGTGGTGCTAAACAGGTAGCGTTTGCCATCATCGCGACCACGCTCACGTTGATTGCTGTGTTTGTGCCCATTTCGTTTATGGGTGGTAACGTCGGCCGATTGTTTGCTGAGTTTGGATTTACATTGGCTGCGGCCGTAATCTTTTCCAGTCTTGTGGCGCTCACCCTGGCACCCATGCTGTGTTCAAAATGGCTCAGGCACAGCCCGGAGGTTGAAGAAGGTCATCGTTTATGGGCTTTCAGTGAAAAAGTCCTGAATGGACTGACCAGTGGCTACAAAAAATTGCTGGTATTCTCTTTGAATCAGCCCGGCCTGTTACTTGGACTTGGCGTGGTTGGATTGATCATCGCCACGGTGATTTTTCCCCGATTGCCTCAGGAGCTGGCACCCACCGAGGACCGCGGTGTGATCATCATGCCGACCAGCGCACCCCGGGGGTCCACCGTGCAGTACACAGACCACTTTGCGCGACAGGCGGAGTCGGAACTGCTGCCGTATCTTGATGAGGGCATTGCGGCGCGCTTCCTGTCTATCGTCGGCTTCCGGGGTGAAGAAGACCGTGCCTTTATGATCATGGGGTTGACTCACTGGGATCAACGGGACATCAAACAGCAACAAGTGACCAGCGACATCCGGCAGAAGCTCGCCGATATTTCCGGTGTCCGGATCAACGTTATCAATCCGCCGGGGCTGGGGCAGCGTGGCTTTAACCAACCCGTGGAATTTGTGGTAGCGGGCCCGGATTACGAATCGGTTCAGGCATGGAGTGAAGAGATTGTCGAAAGGGCAAAGGAAAACCCTAATCTGATCAACGTTGATACCGATTTTGAACTGACCCGACCAGAGTTGCGGCTCAGCATCGACCGGGATCGCGCGGCGGATCTGGACATCACCGTTCAGGATGTGGGCCTCACCCTGCAAACCATGTTGGCTTCCCGTAACGTGACCACCTATGTTGATCGCGGCCGGGAGTACGACGTCATTATTCAGGCCGAAGATGCTGACCGCGCAACCCCTGGAGATCTTGAGCAGATTTTCCTTCGCCCGCGAGAGGGCGGTGCACTCATTCCGATCAAGTCGTTGGTGTCTGTCGAGGAAGTCGGCGCCAATCCCGACCTCCGGCGAATCGACCGGCTCCCTGCCGTAGTGGTGAGTGCGTCGCTGGCGGAAGGCTACGATTTGGGGTCTGCACTAACCTACCTCAACAACCTCGCTGTGGATAACCTGCCGCCAGAAGCCAGGGTCAGCTACAAGGGCCTGTCGCGGGAGTTCCAGGATTCCTCGGCGGCCATCTACCTGACCTTCGGCCTGGCGTTTGTCATTGTCTTCCTGGTGCTGGCGGCCCAGTTTGAAAGCTGGATTCACCCGCTGATCATCATGCTGTCGGTACCACTGGCGGTCACCGGGGCGCTGATCGCGCTGGCCTGGTCCGGTATCAGTCTGAACATCTACAGTCAGATTGGCATTATCATGCTACTGGGCTTGATGGCGAAAAACGGCATCCTGATCGTCGAGTTTGCCAACCAGCTACGGGATAAAGGCTATGAAGTCAGAGAAGCCATTCTTGAGGGCGCTAGCTTGCGGTTCCGGCCGGTACTGATGACCACCATCTCCACCGTTTTTGGTGCCATTCCGCTGGTGGTTGCGACCGGTGCCGGTGCTGAGAGTCGGGCCGCGATCGGTATGGTGATTCTGGGTGGTTTGATCTTCGCCACCACCTTGACGCTGTTCATCATTCCGGTGTTGTACAACCTGCTGGCGCGCTTTGCCAAATCGTCTAATGCCGTGGAAAAGGAGCTGGAACG
>NZ_JACUUB010000103.1 GCF_014859525.1 Marinobacter sp. | reverse complement strand
GCCCCCCAGGTACGCCTCCCGCACCTCCGGATTGGCCAGCAGGTTTTTTCCGGTATCGTGCAATCTGATTCGCCCGGTCTCCAATACATAGCCCCGGTCGGCCAGGTTCAGGGCCTGATGGGCGTTCTGCTCGACCAGAAACACGGTGATACCTTCTTCCCGTAACTGACCAATGATCTGGAAAATCTGCTGAATGATGATGGGCGCAAGCCCCAGTGAAGGTTCGTCCAGAATGATCATTCTGGGTTTGCTCATCAGGGCGCGGCCAATGGCGAGCATTTGCTGCTCACCGCCAGACATGGTTCCAGCGCGCTGGTTCTCCCGCTCTTTCAGGCGCGGGAACAGTTCATAGACATGATCCAGGCTTTTGCGAATCTCGGCTTTGGTATTGAAGAATCCACCCATATGCAGGTTTTCTTCAACGGTGAGGCCAGAGAATACCCGGCGGCCCTCGGGCACAATGGCAATGCCGGAGCGCATAATGTTGGAGGTGGCTTCGTTGGTGATGTCTTTTCCTTCCAGAATGATGCGCCCGGCACTGGCCTGAGGATTGCCGCAGACGGTCATCAGCAGGGTGGTTTTGCCGGCTCCGTTAGCGCCGATCAAAGACACAATCTCGCCTTGCTTGACCTCAACGGAAACCCCGTGCAACGCCTCGATCTTGCCGTAGTGGGTGTGAACGTTTTCCAGTACTAGCATGGTGTTTCCTCAGGCTTCGCCCAGATAGGCTTTGATCACGTCATCGTTCTGGCGGATTTCGCCCGGCGTGCCTTTGGCGAGCGGTCGGCCCTGGTTGATCACAGTAATCCGGTCAGAAATATCCATCACCAGGCTCATGTCGTGTTCAATCAGCAGTACCGACACGTGATAATCCTCTTTAAGGCTCACGATCAGTTGGTTGAGATCTTTGGTTTCTGCCGGATTCAGGCCTGCGGCCGGCTCGTCCAGCATCAGGAGCTTCGGTTCGGTGACCATGCAGCGGGCAATTTCCAGGCGCCTTTGCTGGCCGTAAGCCAGGTTGCCGGCGTCGCGGTTGGCCAGGTCCAGCAGGCCAACGCGGTCGAGCCAGTAAGCCGCCCGATCCAGAGATTTTTGCTCACGTTCCCGGTAGTTTGGCGTCTTGATCAAGCCAGACAGCAGGTTGGTGTTCAGGTGCCGGTGTTGGGCGACCAGCAGGTTTTCAACCACGCTCATCTGGTTGAACAGGCGCACATGCTGGAAGGTGCGCACCATGCCGAGCCGGGAGATCTTGTAGTCCGGCTTGCCCTGTACCTCTTGCCCTTTAAAAACAATGGTGCCCCCGGTTGGCTTGTAAAAGCCACTGAGGCAGTTGAAGACGGTGGTTTTTCCGGCGCCGTTAGGCCCGATGACCGAAACAATCTCATGCTCCTGAACGTCCAGGCTGACCTGGTCCACTGCCAGCAGGCCGCCGAAGCGCATGGACAGGTTTTGTACCTCTAACATGGCGGTCACTCCTGCCGTTTGAGTTCAATATGAGTCCGGCGCATGGGCATCAGGCCTTGTGGCCGCCACACCATCATCAGCACCATCGCTGCACCAAACACCAGCATGCGATAGTCGGAGAACTCACGGGCTAGTTCCGGCAGGATGGTGACCGCAATGGCCGCCAATACCACGCCCAGTTGCGAGCCCATCCCGCCCAGCACCACAATGGCCAGAATGATGGCAGACTCAAGGAACACAAAAGACTCAGGGCTGATAAACCCCTGCTTGGACGCAAAGACTGTGCCGGCAAAACCGGCAAAGAAAGCGCCAATGGTAAATGCGGACAGTTTGACGGCCGTGCGGCTGAGGCCCAGAGAGCGGGCAGCGATTTCATCTTCCCGCAGGGCTTCCCAGGCCCTGCCGACCGGCATGCGCATCAGGCGCCGGATAACCAGTGCGGTAATAACGGCCAGAACAAGCGCAATCAGGTAGAGAAAAATCACCTTGTGCTCACCGCTGTAGGCAATGCCGAAGGTTTCATGGAAGGACGTGTTACCTTCTTCTTTTACGCGCCGGCCAAACTCCATGCCAAACAGCGTGGGCTCGGGGATACCGCCAATGCCGTTTGGGCCACCGGTGACGGCAGTCCAGTTGTTGAGCAGTATCCGGATGATCTCACCAAAACCCAGGGTGACGATGGCCAGGTAATCACCCCGTAATCGCAGTACCGGAAAGCCCAGTACCAGCCCAAACAAGGCTGCAAACAGGGCACCAAGCGGCAGAGCCATCCAGAACGAGATGCCCATATACTGGGACAACAGAGCAAAGGTATACGCACCAACCGCATAGAAGGCAACGTAGCCGAGGTCGAGCAGGCCGGCCAGGCCAACCACCACGTTCAGGCCAAGCGCCAGCATGATGTAGATCAGCACCAGGGTGGCCAGGTCAACCGAGCCACGGGAAACGAAAAACGGCCAGAACAGCGCCAGCACAATGATGCCGGTCAGCACCCAGGATTCCATTTTGACGCGCTTGGCCTGGGGCATCGGCTCCCGACCTGCCAAGGGGGGCAGTTTGGGGATTTTGCCCAAGGCGGCCATGATGGTGTCTCGGTAAAGCTGAAAGCTGAACACCACCATTGCCGCCACGAATATGGCAACCAGAGTGCTGGTGTCGGCACCCTCGAGGCCAACGCGGGTGCCACGTGCCACCAGATTGAGGCCCAGGATGGGGTAGGCGACCACCATCGTGATCACCGCGCAGAACAAGGCATGTTTGAAGTTGCGTGCGGTCATCAGATCTTCTCAACCTCTGGTTTGCCCAGCAGTCCGGTCGGTTTGAACAGTAGAATCAGGATGAGCAAGCCAAAGGCCACAACGTCTTTGTATTCGCCGCTGAGGTAGCCGGAGGTCATGCTTTCGGCCACGCCCAGAATCAGGCCGCCGAGCATCGCGCCGGGAATGCTGCCAATGCCGCCAAGCACGGCAGCGGTAAACGCCTTGAGGCCGGCTATAAAGCCAAACAGTGGGTCCACAGACCCGTAGTACATGCCCAGCAACAACCCCGCCACAGCCGCCAGGGCAGCACCGATCACAAACGTTGCAGAGATGATGCGATTGGTATCAATGCCCAGCAGGTTGGCCATGCCCAGATCCTGAGAGACCGCCCGACAGGCCCGGCCAATGCGGGACCGAGAGATAAACAGAGACAGTGCGGTCATGCAGACCAGCGTGGTGATGAAGATGGTGATCTGCATGTAGGAGAGCGACAACTGAAAGCCTTCACTGCTGCCAAAGCGGAAACTGCCATCAATCAGTGCTGGAAAGCCCACATTGCGGGACCCCTGAGCCAGATGCACATAGTTCTGCAGGAAAATGGACATGCCGATGGCCGAAATCAGCGGGATCAACCGGTGGCGCCCGCGAACCGGCCGGTAGGCGACCCTTTCTACCGCCCAGCCCATGGAGCTGGAGACGATCATGGCGCAGATCAGAGCGACGATCAGCACCAGCGGTAGCCAGGCAATGCCCAGGGTGGCCAGGCCGGTGATGGCGATGAGCGCGGTGTAAGCTCCGATCATGTAAATCTCACCATGGGCAAAGTTGATCATGCCAATGATGCCGTAAACCATAGTGTAGCCGATGGCGATCAGGGCATAGGTGCTCCCGATCGTCAGCCCGTTAATGAGCTGTTGCGAGAAGTAGAGAAGGTCTTGCATCAGTATGGAACTCCGAATGCCCGCTACCCGCGCGCCTCGCACCGGCGCCAGGGTGCCTGGCGGATGGCAACGCGGATTAGCAGAATCCCAGAAAAACACCTTCTCCCGGGTTGCGGCAAGAAGGTGTTCTCATGATGACCGTATGGTGACGATTCTGGCTCAGTTTACTGGAGTTTTACTGCCGTCAGAGTGCCATTCGTAGACCACAAACTCGAAAGACTCCATGTCCCCGGCCTGGTCAAACTGAACGTTGCCAATGGGTGTTTCAAAGGTGCCTGCACGCAAGGCTTTGGCAACCTCGAACGGGTCCTTCGAGCCAGCCTGCTCAATGCCATCGGCGATCAGCTGCACAGCGGCATAGGAGGTGAGCACGAACGGACCGGAGGTGTCTTCACCCTTGGCCGCAAAGGCAGCGACCAGGTCCTGGTTTTCCTCTTTCTCATCAAAGCTGGGAGGCAGAGTGACCAACAGGCCTTCTGCTGCTTCACCGGCAATGGTGTTGATGTCCTTGTTGCCGACACCTTCCGGACCCATGAACCTGGACGACACATCAGCCTGGCGGGCCTGGCGCAGAATGAGTCCAAGCTCCGGGTGATAGCCTCCGTAGTAAACGAAATCCACGTTGGCTTGTTTGATCTTGGTGACCAGTGACGAAAAATCTTTGTCGCCGGCGGTAATGCCTTCAAACATGGCGACTTCAACGCCTGCACCGCGCAGTGTATCCCGAACGGCGGTGGCAATCCCCTCACCATACTGCTGCTTGTCGTGAATGACGGCAACGCGGTTTGGGCTCTGGTTCACGATGAAATTCCCGGCAACCGGTCCTTGCATGCTGTCCAGGCCAATGGTGCGGAACAGCAACTCGTAACCACGCTGGGTGATTTGAGGGCTGGTGGAGGCAGGGGTGATCATCAGAATGCCTTCGTCTTCATAAATATCAGACGCCGGCTGGGTAGAGCTGGAGCACAGGTGCCCCACCACATATTGAACGCCCTGGTTTACCAGTCGGTTGGCAACGGTCACGGCCTGCTTGGGATCGCATACGTCATCCACCTCAACGCCTACGAGTTGCTCGCCCATGACACCGCCAGCGGCGTTGATGCGCTCAATGGCCATACGCGCACCGGAAAACTGCATATCACCGTACTGGGCGACAGGGCCGGTCATCGGGCCGGCAATGCCGATGCGAATTTCAGCTCCAGCGTGTCCTGCAGCGATCAGGGCAACAGACGCGCCCACCGCAGCGGCGAGCTTTCTAACGGATGTTTTCATCGTGTTATTCCTGTTCAGGTCAGGGTTATTATTATGTTCTCGGAGACTTAAACAAACACCACAGGTTGCGGCTTGTCAAGCTGGCCAGTCACGGGCAGTTCCGGAACACAAAGCGGCTGTTCGTGATCGTATCAGCAAGCTTTGTGCCGGACTCCGGAATGCTAGATGTCGGTGCTGTCGTCCTGATCAGTAAAGACGAGGTTCCGGAAGCTGTCATGCTCGTGCAGTTGTGTGAAGCTTGGGTCTACCGAGGCGTCGTCCCGATAGGCTTCGGAGATTTCGAGGGCTTTCGCAAGCGTGCTGATGGCGTCTTCCCAACGGCCAATCTCAGCGTAGGCGCAGGCCAGCTGGTACAGGGCGTGGCCATTATCCGGGGCCAGTTTTAGCGCGCGTTGGCACAAGCTGATGGCCCAGAGAGGTTCGCGGATCTCGAGCACGGCGTCAGCTTTGTAGCTGAGCGCCTCTACATCGTCTGGGCGCAAGTCAAGAATCTGGTCGTAGGTGGTTATCTTGTTCTGTTGCGAGGTCTCTTGGCTTGCCTTCAACCAGAGCGCATGCACCTCGTTGGTGCGCTCAATGTCGGCCTGGTTCTGGTGGATGATCTCGGACTTCTGCTGTAATTGTTCTTCAATGAACTTCAATCGGGTTTCGTATTCTACCACCAGCTCGTTGACGCGCTTCTCCGCGAGGGTGGTGAGCTGATTGCGCATGTCGCGGATGGAGTTCCAGCCGAGCATCACCAGAATAGACGTGGCACCGGCAATCAGATAGAAAAAGTAGGTTACGGTGTCTGCGGCGTAAGACATGGTTTTATCAGCCACTGACAGTTCTTTCTCGACCACCTTTTCAATCAGTTCGGCCCGGGTGTCTTGCATTTCTTTGCGGATGGCCTTGGTTTCTTCCAGCAGGTACAGCTCCACGAAAGGGGTGTACATGGGTTTTTCCTGGGTTCTGATCCTGTCCTCTACGTCTTCAGGGGTCAGCTCTTTATCCGGCCCAAGTTGTTGTTGCTGAGCCTGGGCGTTGCCGACCATGGTGAGGGCAAGAACGAACGCAAGGTAATACCTGATCATCAACCGTTTCCGTTTTGTAGGTGAATGGCAAGGGCGTGACCTTAGCATAGTGGCGGTCAGAAATAATGTCGCATGCGTGGGGCAGATTGGCGTGGATCCCGGCGTCAGGGAGGTTAGGTGATATTGCCCACTTGCAATCAGCAGAGCAAAGACCTCTAATAATTAGAGGTATAAGTAAATAGCCATTTTGGAGTGGTCGTGTGAAAAACTATGAACAGGTGCTGGTGGCACTTCGGCGGGTGATCCGGGCAACGGATCTGCATTCCAAACGATTGAGCAAGCACGCTGGGCTGACTGGGCCGCAGTTGTTGATCATGCGCACCATAAGGGATCTGGGTGAGGTGACCATCGGTACCATCGCTGAGAATGTCAGCCTCAGCCAGGCTACGGTCACCACAATCCTGGACCGGCTGGAACTGCGCAAGCTGGTGTATCGGGTGCGCAGCACCAAAGACAAACGCAAAGTGCACGCTCACCTGACGGAAGACGGCGCAGACCTCTTGGCACGCGCCCCCAATCCTCTACAGGAAGACTTTATCGAAAAGTTCCAGAACCTGGCCGAGTGGGAACAAACCATGATCCTGGCCTCCCTGCAGCGTGTAGCCAACATGATGAACGCCGATGACATCGACGCATCACCCCTGCTGACCGTAGGTTCCGTGCTGAAAGACGACGGCTGGAAAGAGAAATCCTAGCAGGCTCCAAAGGGGTCTGACCC
>NZ_JACUUB010000032.1 GCF_014859525.1 Marinobacter sp. | reverse complement strand
CGTCGCCGGTGTTCTTGCGCAGCTCCAGGAATTCTTCGATGTCCAGGTGCCAGCTCTCCAGGTACGCGCACACCGCGCCCTTACGCTTGCCGCCCTGGTTCACCGCCACGGCGGTGTCGTTGACCACTTTCAAAAACGGCACCACGCCCTGGCTTTGGCCATTGGTGCCTTTGATGTGGGAGCCGAGCGCCCGCACCGGGGTCCAGTCGTTGCCCAGGCCGCCAGCCCATTTGCTCAACAAGGCATTGTCTTTGATGGCGCCGTAGATGCCTTCCAGATCATCGCCTACGGTGGTCAGGTAACAGGACGACAACTGGGAATGGCGGGTACCGCTGTTGAACAGGGTGGGTGTGCTGGCCATGTAATCAAAGCTGGACAGCAGGTGGTAGAACTCGATGGCGCGGGCGTTGGGGTCGTCTTCGCGCAGGGCCAGGCCCATGGCCACACGCATGAAGAACACTTGGGGCAGTTCCAGTCGGGCGCCGTTCCAGTGCAGGAAGTACCGGTCGTACAGGGTTTGCAGGCCCAGGAAGCCGAACTGCAGGTCCTGCTCCGATTTGATGGCCGCACCCAGGCGTTCCAGATCAAACGCCGCCATGGCTTCGTCCAGCAGCTCGTAGCGAATGCCAGCGGCAATAAAGGCTTTCAGTGCCTGTGGATACACCTCTGCCAGCGGCTGATTGCGGGGCAGGTCCAGCGCTTCGGCGGTTTCCAGGCGCAGCTGTTCCAGCAACAGGCGGGCGGTGACGGCGCTGTAGTCCGGCTCCTGCTCGATGCGGCCGCGGGCGGTCATGATCAGGGCAGAGACCACTTCGGTTTCGGCAATGCCGTCGTACAGGTTGCGCAGGGCCTCCTCCACCAGGGATTCACCCTCAATCCCGTCCAGGCCGGTGGCCGCCTGCTCCACTTGCAGTTTCATCAGGCCCAGGTCCAGCGGTGCCACGCTACCGTCGGCTTTTTTCACAGTCAGGTGCGGGTGCGCTTCCATGGGTTCGTCAACGGCACGCTGGCGGGCGTGCTCTTCCCGGTAGAGTACGTAGGCCCGGGCTACTTTCTGCTCTTCGGCCCGCATCAACGCCAGTTCCACCTGGTCCTGGATGTCTTCGATGTGTACTTTGCCGCCGGCTTGCAGGCGACGGCTGATGGCCTGCACCACCTGCTCGGTGACCCGGTGCACGGCGTCGTTGATGCGGGCGGAGCCGGCAGCCTTGTCGCCTTCCACGGCCAGGAATGCTTTGGTCACAGCCACGCTGATCTTGGCGGGATTGAATCCAACCAGAGTACCGTTGCGTTTAATGACTTGAAGGGATTGAGTGTCGGATACGACTGTGGGCTCGGCCAGGGCGGTGGCAGACATGGGACTTCTCCTTGTGTACGCGTTGTGAGTGCAACCTTTGCGTTCACAGGAGAAAAGACGGCCTGGCCACGGGCGACACCAACGTTCACGCACAAAAATGGGGATGCCATCTTTTGGTGATTGTCGTCCGGGGCCAATAATCCTTACCTGCTCACCTTGAAACGCGAAGGTGCAGTGTCTATCCCGGGCAGGTCTTCGGACTCAGGGGCGTGAATCGTAGGATTCGGCCTTGCGTGGCGACTTCCCGGTGTTACCCAGTGTCTTGATGCCACGCTTGTTCCCCAATACCGCTGCGCGTCAGTTCCGGATTCTCACCGGATTCCCGACTACCCTATGTAGATCAATGATCATAGAATGATCCCAACATATGGTAGTCAACCAAGGATTTCATCACTATATACGGAGTTAAAATCGGTGACAAGGCACTTTCGATCCAATGTAATGTCAACTGATAGATACACCATTCAGTAACGGGAGCACATCGTGAAACGCTCAATACACACAAAACTTATTTTTGCGCTGACCCTGTTCTACCTGGCCAGCTCATCGGCGTTGGCCGAAGAGCCGACACTGAAACCCTTCTCTACAATGGATTCGCTGGCCGACGGCTGGGAGCCGCTGGAGTTCCCTCGAATCGACCGGCACACCCGCTATGAGCTGGTCACTGATGACGGTGTTCAGGTGGTCAAGGCCACCGCCGATGGCAGCGCCTCCGGCCTGATTGCCCGGGTGGCACTGGAGCCTGGAGATGCCATGACGCTGCGCTGGCAGTGGAAGGTATCGAATGTGTTTGAGAAGGGCGACGCACGCAAGAAAGCCGGTGATGACTACCCGGCTCGCATCTACGTGGCATTTGAGTTTCAGCCTGAGAAAGCCGGCTTTTTTGAGCGCGCCAAACGCAAAACGGTTGAGGTGATGTTTGGCGAAACCCTCCCCGGCAATGCTTTGAACTACATCTGGGCAAACCAATTGCCGGAGCAGACCTTTATTGCCAACGCCTTTACCGATCAAACCATGATGGTGGCCGTCAATTCCGGCTCAGAGCAAGTTGGCCAGTGGGTGACGGTAGAACGGGATATTGTGGCGGACTACCGCAAGGCGTTTGGGGAGGAGCCGCCCCGGATTGTCGGCGTTGCCATTATGTCGGACGCAGATAATACCGGAGAGCGGGCGCAGGCTTGGTATCGGGATGTGGAGTTGATCACACCCTGAGCTCAGCGATGTTCCTGCGGAAACCCAGGCAACACAAAGGTGTCTCTAAGCTGCCGAACGGGCGGCACCTCACCGCGTTCAGAGAGTCGAACATAGGCGTCATCAAACGCCTCACGCAGAATACTGGCACGGGGACTGGCAAGCGAGAACAGCCAGGCGGTATTGCGAGTTCGGACTTCGGATTCGCGAACGATGGCATCGGAGGCCTGGGTCAGGATCTCACGCACCGGCTGAGAATAATCGAGCAGATAGTCGCCCCGCTTTCGTTTCAGCATATCAATGGCAGAGCGGTGATTGGGGGCCTCGGTAATGCGAATGTCAGGCTGTTCCATCAGCCAGTAAAGGAGCCCACCGTAAGTATAGCCCCCGATCAAAATCACCGTTTTGCCCTGCAACTGATCCATATGGCGCAAGGGTGCGGTGCCATCACGATACCAGGCGCTCAACTCAACAGACATTGGGCTGATCCAGCTTTCCAGTACGGCATCCGCCAGCGCCGGTGTGCCGGTTAACCCCAGCCACAGATCAACGGTACCATTGTGTAAATACAAATAGGTGCGCGTGATCGGCAGGTACAGAAAATCCACTTCGTAACCTGCTTCTGCTGCGACTTTGCGGGTAATCTCCACAAACTCGCCTTGCGGCTCTCCCATGGCATCACGATAACTCATGGGCGGAAACTCAACATAAGCGACCCGCACCGGGCTGGCACTGTCGGGTTCTTGCACAACTGGGTAAGCCGGGGCGGCATAAAGCAGGCACATCAAAAAAACAAACAATCCGGTGCACGCCAGGGCGTGTCGGGGCATTTCAGAGTAAGAAGGCTGGCAACTGCGCATGTATACCGCTTTTTTTATTGGTAGTGTTAAAGATTAACAGATACCAGAAAAACTGTGGGACCAAACAGAAAAAAATGTCGGCTCAGGCCCAATCAGAAAAAGGCCTGAATGCCGGTTTGCGCGCGCCCCAGAATCAGGGCGTGGATATCGTGAGTGCCTTCGTAGGTGTTCACCACTTCCAGATTCACCAGGTGCCGGGCAATGCCGAATTCGTCGCTGATGCCGTTGCCACCGAGCATGTCGCGGGCGGTACGAGCCACATCCAGAGCCTTGCCGCAGGAATTGCGTTTCATCATGGAGGTAATTTCCACCGCTGCGCTGCCGTCGTCCTTCATTCGGCCCAGGCGCAGGGCGCCCTGTAAAGCCAGGGTGATCTCGGTCTGCATGTCTGCCAGCTTCTTCTGGATCAGCTGGTTGGCCGCCAGCGGCCGGTCAAACTGTTTTCGGTCCAGCACGTACTGGCGCGCCGTGTGCCAGCAATCCTCGGCGGCCCCCAGCGCGCCCCAGCTGATGCCGTAACGGGCAGAGTCCAGGCAGGTGAACGGGCCTTTCAGGCCGCGTATATCAGGAAAGGCGTTGGCCTCCGGCACAAACACCTCATCCATCACGATCTCACCGGTCACCGACGCTCGCAAGCCGACCTTGCCATGGATAACCGGCGCGCTCAGGCCGTCCCAGCCCTTCTCCAGCACAAAACCCCGAATCTTGCCGGCGTCGTCTTTGGCCCACACCACAAACACGTTGGCGATCGGGCTGTTGGTGATCCAGGTCTTGCTGCCGGTCAGGCGGTAGCCACCGTCCACCGTTCTGGCCCGGGTGGCCATGTTGCCGGGGTCCGAGCCGTGGTCCGGCTCGGTCAGGCCAAAACAACCAATCCATTCACCCGAGGCCAGCTTGGGCAGGTAGGCCTGGCGGGTTTGCTCAGTGCCAAACTGATAAATGGGCAGCATCACCAGGGAACTCTGCACGCTCATCATGGAACGGTAACCGGAATCCACCCGCTCCACTTCCCGGGCAATCAGGCCATAGCTGACCTGGTTCAGGCCGCCACCGCCGTACTCCTCCGGCAGGGTCGCTCCGAGCAAACCAGCCTTACCCATGGCCCGGAAGATGGCCGGGTCGGTGTGCTCATGGCGAAACGCTTCCAGTACCCTTGGCCGGAGCTCGGCCTCGCAGAATCTGGAGGCGCTGTCGCGCACCATGCGCTCGTCCTGGGTGAGCTGCTGGTCAAGTAACAGGGGATCCTGCCATTGGAAGGGGGATGTCGATGCCATGCTGAAGTCTCACCCGTGGTTGCGGACTGTAATAGCTCATAGTACGCAAAAATCAGAGAGCTGAACAATGGCGAGTCCACCTTGCCAATGTCCGACAATGGCAACTCCCAATAAACTGTCGCCCTTCAGGCTAAACATATCATCTTACTGATTTTAAACACTTAATTTTGGTGGCACGCATACTGCTTAGGTCCAGACCACTATTCCTTTGGACCGGAGCCAAGACATGGGCGCATCACTTTCGATCGACTACGTCAGCCACAGATTTACGCCTTCCGCCGCACCGACACTAAAAGAGATCGATGCCCGCATTGAACCCGGTGAGATGACGGCCCTGATCGGCCGCAGCGGCTGTGGCAAGTCCACCTTGCTGCACATGCTGGCCGGGCTGCTGATTCCGTCGGAGGGCTGTATTCGGGTCAACGGTCATCAGATCTCTGCACCCAGTGCCAAGTGGAACATGATGTTCCAGAAAGCCTCGTTGTACCCGTGGATGACCGTTCAGGAAAACGCCTCCCTCGGCCTGTTATTCGCAGGCCACTCCAAGCGCGAAGCGACAAAACAGGTTGATGCACTGCTCGACATGGTGGGCCTGCACGACAAGAAAAAGGACAACGTTCAGAGCTTGTCTGGCGGTCAGCAACAACGGGTTGCACTGGCGAGGTCTTTGGCCACCAACCCCGAGGTGCTGCTTTTGGATGAGCCGTTCTCTGCCCTGGACGCGTTTACCCGCTCTGCGCTTCAGGAAGAGGTGCCCGCGATTTGCCGCGAACGCGGCATCACCATGGTGATCGTCACCCACGATATTGATGAAGCCATCACCATGGCCGATCGGGTTCTGGTGATGTCTCAGAACCCGGGGCGGATCGTCAGTGAACTTCCGGTCAAGCTGCCCTGGCCGCGCCGACACATGGATGTCGGGTTTCAGACCTTGCGCGACGAGCTGATGCAGCAATTCAAAGGCACCGACACCGGCTTGTCCGGACGGTGTGCCCAGTCCAGCCAGCCCGCCGACTCGAAAGCCGAAAGCGCCGCCTGAGAACGCCCAATCTTAATGAGGAAAACACGATGAAAAAGCCGACACGCAACACGCCCACCACCCAGCAATCCGATCAGGAATACCTCCAGGAACACGAAATGAGCCGGCGGGATTTCATGCTCGACAGCCTGGCCCTCGGCGGCCTGGCCGCTGCGTTCGGGATGTCTGCCAGCACCGCCGCCTGGGGCAGCATCCAACCCCCGGCGGATGAGGTTGTGCGCATCGGTTACCTGCCCATTACCGATGCCACTGTTCTGCTGGTAGCCCATGCCAAAGGCTTTTTTGAAGAAGAAGGCCTGAAAACCGAGCCACCCACCCTGATACGGGGCTGGTCACCGCTTGTTGAGGGGTTTGCCGCAGGCCGGTTCAATCTGGTGCATTTCCTCAAGCCGATTCCGATCTGGATGCGATACAACAACAACTTCCCGGTAAAAATCATGTCGTGGGCGCACCTGAACGGCTCAGGCCTGGTGGTTGGTCGCCATACCGATGCCAAGAGCTTTGCGGATCTTGGCGGCAAGCAGGTGGCGGTGCCCTACTGGTATTCCATGCACAACATCGTGCTGCAAATGGGCTTGCGCCATGCCGGGCTCACGCCGGTGATCAAGTCGCAAAGCGAGACCCTGGCCGCCAACGAGGTGAACCTGCAGATCATGCCACCGCCGGATATGCCCCCGGCGTTGGCGGCCCGGAAGATCGACGCCTTTATCGTCGCCGAACCCTTCAATGCGGTGGGCGAAATGCTGGCCGGTGGCAAGATGCTGCGTTTTACCGGTGATATCTGGCGCA
Organism: Marinobacter sp.; assembly: GCF_014859525.1. Taxonomy (GTDB): domain Bacteria; phylum Pseudomonadota; class Gammaproteobacteria; order Pseudomonadales; family Oleiphilaceae; genus Marinobacter. The sequence goes on along the minus strand of NZ_JACUUB010000032.1, from coordinate 28,379 downwards.
ATCACCCGTGCTGCGTGGTCTGTATGAACGAGAACCAGGTCAACGCCAACCCGGTGTGGACCCAGAAGGTGATGAACGCCATTGTTAAAGCCCAGATCTATTCCCAGCAGAACAAGAAAGAAGTCGCTCACCTGTTGTCGCGTGATGGCCAGGGGTATCTGCCCATGGCGGCCAATGTGGTTGAACAGGCGATGACACTCTACGACCAGGAAAGCTACGCCGATCCCAAAGCAATTCAGAACGCCGACTGGGGCAGCGGACGCATCGACTTCCAGCCATGGCCGTTTCCCTCCGCCACCCGGCTCATTATTAACGAGCTGAAGCAGACCCTGGTCGGTGGCGATACCACCTTCCTGCAGGATCTGGACCCGGACTTTGTGGTGGATGATCTGGTGGACTACCGCTTTGTCAAAGCCGCCATGGACAAGCACCCCGGCTGGAAAAACGCACCGGGCTTTGATGCAGCCAACCCATTTGATCGGGAAGAGGTGGTCAAACTATGAGCACCAAAACCTCCGCCGCCCTGAGCGCCCCGTCATCCGGCTTCAACTGGCTCAGTCCGGTGCTGGGCATGCTCGGAGGCCTGCGCTACCCGGCCCTCGGCATCACCAGTCTGCTGGCAGCCTGGTGGTTCGGCGGCTACCTGGTGGCCAACGACCCGGACATGTGGGCTTTCGCCAACTTTGCCCCGGCACCCACCTTCCAGGCGTTGTATGGTCTGGTGGCCAGTGGCGCCATCTGGCCCACCATCCTGTCCAGTCTGTACCGGATTCTCTACGGCTTGTTCTGGGGCATTGTGATCGGGGTGCCGGTCGGCGTGCTGATCGGCTACGTGGGCAGTGCCATGAAGATTGCCAATGTGCCGTTTCAGTTCCTGCGGATGATCAGCCCCCTGGCCTGGATGCCGATTGCGGTTCTGGCGTTCCCTACCTGGGATTCGGCCATTATCTTCCTGATCGTAATGGCTGCGGTCTGGCCGATCATCTTCTCGACCGCGCACGGGGTGCGCCGGATCGATCCCAACTGGTTTAAAGTCGCCCGCAACCTGGGCGCCTCCGAACTGCACATGCTGCGACGTATCATCATGCCCGCCATCATGAGTGATGTACTGGCCGGCATCCGACTGGCCGTCGGGGTGGCCTGGGTGGTGCTGGTACCGGCCGAGTATCTGGGCGTTACCAGCGGCCTGGGTTATGCCATCAACGACGCCCGGGATACCCTCTCCTACGACACTCTGGCCGCCATTGTGGTGGTCATCGGCCTGATCGGCTACGGGCTGGACTCCATCTGTAGCCTGCTGATCAAACGCTTTAACTGGCATGTTGAGTAACACCTGAATCACCCGCAACAAGGCAGCCCCAAGGGGCGGCCTTGTTGCGTTATGACAGCGACAATGTCCGTCCAGCAGACAATCAGGCACAGAGATTGCTGTATCAATCTCTGACAATGTCCTGGAATGGCAAGCTGCTCATGGAAAATACCTCGTCACCACTTGAAAGTGATGTCATCAAAGCCGAGACCGACCTCACGGTTGTGCAGGAGGCCGCCAAACTGATCGGCCACTCCGGCTCACCTGAGTCTGCGATCACCGGCATACTGCGCCTGATGTCGCAAATGCTGGGCCTCAACCGGGGCCGGGTACTGCTGTCGACCCCGGACGACAGCGCTCTGCACATTCAGTACAGCTACGGGCTGACCCCCGAAGAGCGGCAGCGCGGGGTGTACAGCTTTGAGGAGGGCATCACCGGCCGGGTGATGCGCCAGGGGCAACTGGCGGTGGTTCAGAACATCGATGAGGAACCCGGCTACCTGTTCCGGGCGGTCGACCGGCAGACCCTGCCAGACGGAGTGGTCGCCTACATCGCCATTCCCATCCTGGAGGGCAATACCCCCGTGGGTGTGCTGGCGGTCAACCGGCTGCGCATGCGCCCCAGATCGTTCAGTGCCGATCTGGTTATCCTCAGGATTCTGGCAACCTTTATTGCCCAGATCATCAAGATCAACTCCCTCATTGAAGAGCGCACCAACCACCTCCAGGCTGAAAACCAGGAGCTCAAAGACGCCCTGCAAAACCAGCAAACCAATCACGGAATACTCGGCGACAGCCGGGCCGTGCAGGATGCACTGCTTCAGGTAACCCGGGTGGCCAAAACCCAGGTGACGGTATTGCTCACCGGCGAATCCGGCACCGGAAAGGAGCGTTTTTCCCAGATCTTGCACCTGAATAGCGCCCGCAAGGAGCAGCCCTTCCTTGCCATCAACTGCGCGGCCATACCCGATCAATTGCTTGAGTCCGAGCTGTTTGGCCACGAGCGGGGCGCATTTACCGGGGCTTCTGCCACCAAAGCCGGCAAAATCGAACTGGCCAGTGGCGGCACCCTGTTTCTGGACGAAATTGGTGATCTGAACCTGGAGTTACAGTCCAAGTTGCTGCGGGTTCTGGAGGGCCAGGTGATCCAGAGAGTCGGAGGTAACAAAGACATACCGGTCGACGTCCGAATCGTAACCGCTACCCACAAAAACCTTCAGGATGCCGTCAACCGGGGTGAGTTCCGCCTCGACCTGTTCTATCGGCTCAATGTCTTCCCCATTCACCTGCCCCCGTTACGGAGTCGGGAGGGCGATGTGCGCATTCTGGCCCGGCACTTCCTGTTAAGTGCCAATCGGGAGTATGGCCGCTACACCCTGCTGGGGAGTGGCGTTATGGAGCGCCTGGAAAGCTACAGCTGGCCCGGCAATATCCGCCAGTTGGAAAACGTCATCAAACGGGCTGTGCTGATGGCCGAAGACGGCACCATCAGCATCATGGACATTGAAGCGATACTGCGACAGGAATCCACCATCAGCCGGCACCTTGAAGCCGGCCAGCAGAACTCGGCAGACCCAGACGGGCCGACGGCGTTCAACAACGCGATGGCACCGGGCAGCGCCCGGGCCCAGAACACAACCAATCCCGGGCCCGGGCGCCCTTACAGCTGGGTACGGGCAGACGAGGCCGGTGAATTGACCAACGCCCTGCAGCAGACCGGCGGCAATAAAACCCGGGCAGCGGCCCTGCTGGGCATGACCCCCCGACAATTCCGGTACCGACTGGAGAAGCTGAACATGAACAATGGGCCGGAGCCAGACCCCGACAATGTCTGACATTGTCGGATTTTGATACCTGACAAAGGCCGGAGCCGAGCAACCAAAGGCCCGCCAAAAAAACCCTATCACATTGTTTTAAAACAGATTAAATCTGAATTTCAGAAGGTGGCACACAAGCTGCTCCAGTACAGTTACACGCCCGAACGTCTCAGGACACCGCGGGCAAATCTGACAAACCCAACCGGAGCACAACATGACCACAGCCACTGCCAGCCAACCAGAAACCGTCACCGCTTACCTTCGCCCGATTGATCGTGACGGCCTGCTCGCCTTTGCCGAAAAAGGTCGCAACAACCCGGCCACCCGAGGCACCAACAAAGTTCACACCGTTACCGACGGCCAGTACCGCACCGTCAGCCACATCAACCAGCACCAAGTGGTGGTGGACGAGCCCCTGCATCTGTTCGGTGAGGATACCGCCCCGGCCCCGGGCGAAATTGTCCTGTCCGGCCTGGGCGGCTGCCTGGCCGTCGGCATTACCGCGGTGGCCACCTGGAAGCAGGTAAAACTCAGCAAACTGGAAATCTTCCTGGAAGGTGACATTGGCAATCCGGCCGCCTGGGGTGCCGGCGGCGCGGAAAAGAAACCCGAAGACATGGGCTTTCAGGAAATCCGCGTAAAGGTGTTGGTTGAGGGCGACGCCACTCGTGAAGAGCTGGATGACATCGTCCGCCACGCCAACTACTTCTCGCCGGTGGCCAACACCCTGCGCAATCCGATCCCGTTCAGCATCAGCCTGATGGAATAAGCCCACCCCGAACCCCAGAGGTAAGCCATGAACAGCGCCGCTGTATCACCCTCAGTTGCTCTTCCCTGGGCAGACGATGTCCAGGTGCTGGCGGATGTCAGCCAGATCGCCCGGGAGCAACTCGCTCCCGCCGCCTACCGTATCGATCACGAGGGCTATTATCCGATCGATATCATGGCAAAACTTGGTCAGGCCGGCGCGTTTGCCGGCCATCTCGACCAGTACGGCTCTCGCTATGGCCTGGCCATCGAATCCATGCATGAGATCAGCCGGCACTGCGGCTCCACCGGTTTCATGACCTGGTGTCATGATGTTTGCGGGCTCTACATGGAGCAATCCGGCAATCCGGCTTTGTTGGCCCGGCTGCCAGACCACGCCGCCGGCAAGACCTTCGGCGGAACCGCGCTGTCCAACCCGATGAAAGCGTTCACCGGTATCGAGAAGATGGCGCTGAAGGCCAAAAAAGTACCGGGTGGTTATCGGGTTAACGGTACCTTGCCCTGGGTCAGCCACATTGCCCCGGGCCAGTACTGTGGCGTTATCGCCGCGGTCGACCGGGAGGATGGCAGTCGCTCCCACGAGATCATGTTTCTGCTGGATCTGGATGAGCGGGTAACGCTCAGAAAATGCCCGGAGTTTTCCGGCATGGAAGGCACCAGCACCTGGGCCGTTCCTCTGGTCGACTATTTCGTCCATGAGGATCAGATGATTGCCGATCCGGTGCGGCCGTTTATCCAGCGCGTGCGCACGGCGTTCATCCTGCTGCAGGTGGGCATGGCGAGTGGTGTGATTCAAGGCTCGATTGATTCCGCTCGCGAGGTGGAGTCCTCCCTTGGCCATGTAAACCAGTATCTGCATGACCGCCCGGACGAGTTACAGGCGGAGTTTGACGATATCAAAGCTCAGGCCGCCAAACTCGCCGAAACCCCGTTTGATGGCAGCAAAGACTTCCTGCTGGACGTACTGGATCTGCGCGCCCGGGGCTCCGAGATGGCGCTCAAGGCATCGCAGTCAGCGCTTCTGCACCAAGGAGCGCGGGGTTACCTGATGACCTCGGCACCGCAACGCCGGATACGCGAGGCCCATTTCGTCGCCATCGTCACACCGGCCCTCAAACACCTGCGCTGGGAGATGGCCAAACAAATGCGTGCAGAGGTGCCGGCATGAGCAAGCAAAGCGTCGATCAAGCCACGCCCTGGCGACAGTACATTTGCCTCGCCTGTGGGCTGATTTATGACGAGGAGCAAGGCGATCCGGACAGTGGTCTGGCACCGGGCACCCGCTTTGAAGACATTCCGGACGACTGGGAGTGCCCTCTGTGCGGTGTTACCAAGACCGATTTTGAACTCTTGGAACGGCAGGAAATCACGGTTTGCGATCAGCCGATGCAGTTCAACCGTAAACCTGGCGTGGTGGTGATTGGCGCCGGCATTGCGGGCTGGTCCACCGTAGAAGCGCTGCGCGCACTGGACTCCGCGGTTCCCATCACTCTGGTCACCGCGTGCACCGGCGATACCTACCACAAGCCCGAGCTGTCGGTGGCCATCAGCCGTGGCGCGGATAAAAAAACGCTGGTACGGGAGTCCGGCTACCAGGCCGCTCAGCGGCTTGGCGTCCAGCTGATGTCACAAACCTTCGCGGTTGGCCTGAGCCCGGCGTTAAAACAGTTACGCACAACCCGCGGATCGCTCAACTACACCCAGCTGGTTCTGGCCCAGGGCGCACAACCGATACTGCCGGCGCAACTGCCCGCGCACCTGTGTTGGCGGGTCAATGATCTGGCCGGGTGGTCTGGTCTGCAACAGGCGCTCGCGCAGGGTAAACAGTCCGTCGCTATTGTCGGCGCCGGCATGATCGGCTGCGAGCTGGCCGAAGACTTTGCGCGCGCCGGGCACACAGTCACCCTGCTCGACCGCAATAACGCACCGCTGGCCGGGCTCCTGCCCGGCAAGGCCTCATCTCGCCTGGTCAGTAGCTTTAACCAACTCGGCATCACCTATGTTGGCGGCGTGGATGTGACCGGCGTGGCCGCACTCGACAATGGCAAGCGCTCAATCACCCGCCAGGTTGGCCAGCCCCTTGAGGTCGATCACGTTGTGGCGGCAACAGGCCTGGCCACCGACAACCGGCTGGCCCGTCACGCCGGCCTGCAGTTTGAGCGGGGCCTTACGGTCGACCCGCACACACTGCGCACCAGCGACCCGGACATTTACGCACTGGGTGATTGCATTAGCATTGACGGAGCACCGTGCCGCTTTATTGAACCAATTAAACATCAGGCACAAGCGATTGCACACGCCGTACTGGGTTTGGACGCGGTGATCTATGAACACAAACCACCCGTGATAAGGCTGAAAACCCGAGCCATGCCCGTGGTTCTGCACGGCCAACCTAGCGCTGACGGAACCTGGAAAACCCTTCTCGACACCCCTGACGAGCTCGTTATGGAGCAATATCAAGGCAGTCAGAAGATCTCTCACCTCAAACTAGGCTCACTTGGCCAAAGCCGGGCCGCGTGAGCGCTACGCCACCGGCATGGGCAGGAACTGCGGCAACAACCGATTTGATAACTGATGTCTCACTGATAGGGAAGAAAGCAACCATGAAAGCACGATTAATGCGACATTCGGCCTGTATGTTGGGCGCCCTGGCGATCACCACCCCGGCTCTGGCAGCGGAACACTCCCTGCACGATGCCCTGAGCAACGGAAAGGTCTCGGGCGATATCCGTTTACGGTATGAGGCGGTGGATCAGGACAACGCCCTTAAAGACGCGGATGCCCTGACCATCCGCACCCGCCTGGGCTACACCACCGGCAGCTACCATGGCGTGACCGGGGTTCTGGAGTTCGAGGATTCCCGCACGGTAATGGGCCTGGACGATTACAATAATACCCTCGGCAAGAATACCGACTATTCGGTGATCGCCGACCCGGAAACCACCGAAGTCGATCAGGCTTATCTGCAATACAGCGGTGGCGACGTCACCGCACGCGCCGGGCGCCAGGTCATTGTCTATGACAATCAGCGCCATGTGGGTCACGTCGGCTGGCGACAGGACCGGCAAACCTTCGACGGCGTGCGCCTGACCTATGCGCCCACGAGTCTGCTGACGCTGGACTATGCCTATCTCAACCAGCGCAATCGCATCTTTGCGCAGGCCCAGGACCTGACCACCAAAGATCACCTGCTGAACCTCGGCTATCAGACCGGCTTCGGCAAGCTCAGCGCCTACGCCTATCTGCTGGAGGTGGATAACAACACCAATAACGGCCTGGATACGGTGGGTCTGCGGTTTGCGGGTGATTACGACCTGGAATCGGTAAAGCTGATTTACGCCGCCGAGTACGCCAGACAGGAAGCCAAAGCCGGCGCCAACGAGTTTGACGCCGATTATTACTCACTCAGAGCGGGAGTTGGTATGCAAGGCATCACCATTGCACTGACCTATGAAGTACTGGGCTCTGACGATGGTAATTATGGATTCGCCACACCACTGGCCACGCTACACGCGTTCAACGGCTGGACGGACCAGTTTCTGGCAACACCGGCGGGCGGTCTGGAAGACATTTCGCTGACCGTGTCTGGCGCTCTCGCAGGTGGTCGTTGGGTGGTCGTCTATCATGACTTCAGTGCCAACGAATCCACCCCGGCCGTGGACGACCTGGGCGACGAATGGGGCGTCGCTTACAATAGGGGCTTTGCTGAGCACTACACTGCCGGCATCAAATACGCCCGCTACTCCGCCGGTGACAGTGCCGCCGGCAAAGTGGACACCAACAAACTCTGGCTGACCCTGGGCGTGAGCTTCTAAGGTTGATTTAGATAAGGCTGGAATGCGCTTGTTAGCACCAGCGTTCCAGCCTTGTCTTCGTTCAACTTCTTGGGGGCTTTCTCAAGTCTCAGGCGCTTCTGAGTTTTCTCGAATCAAGATAGGCGCTTGTCCGGGCCTTAAGATCGCGAGGGGTAAACTTCTCGCCGCCACCGAGCATGGCAAGAATGGCACCGGCAGATAAGAACGCGAACTCCCGCTTAAAGCTGTTCACGATATCGAGCAGTGACGAATCCAGATTGATGCCATTGCCCATACGCCACAGCATTATGGCAACCACAAGGATACCGGCCGCGCGAACGCCAACCCCAGAGATGAGCAAAAGCGCACCCACCAGCAGAATCCAGCCCGGCGTTAAGTAGGTGGGCACAGCACCCGTGGTGGCAAACAAACCACCGACAAGCAAGGGAGCTGCCATCGACAGCCGGGTTAATAAACCGAGTGTGTTCCAGTTCAGCACGGGACTGGTCGCTATAGTGCCGAAGATTTTCTCATCAATGCTGGCACGACCAGCGCCCAGCATAAACAGCACGGCCATAAGGCCGGACAAAGAGATGTCGCGGATCTGAACCAACAGCGCGGGCGCCTGAAAAGTCGCCGATGCCATCGTTTCGCCGGGCACGGTATGTACCGGCAGTGCTACGATAAATGTCCACAGCAAAAAGGTGTAGATCAGGGCCAGTGGCCGCACCATTAAGCCCAGTACCAGAGCAATACCGGACAGCAGCTCAAAGGTGGAGAGCGCGGTCAGGAATCCCCATGGACCCATGATGTCGCCCATCCAGCCGGTGAACAGGTAATCCTGGAAGAACTGATTAATGTAACCGTTGCTGGCAGTGTACCTGTTCACAATCGCCGCCGCATGATCGGGGCTCAACAAACGAGACAGTTTCCAGAGGCCACCAATAATGAAGATCAGGCCTAACCCTATCCGGAGAATCAGCGCGGTATGACCCGGAGTTGAAAACCTGCTCAATGTGTTGGGAACTGTCATAATCTGTCCTTTGCCAGTGCATAAAAATGGCCGTTTTCGGCCCAGGTGAGTACCACCGTCGCGTCAAAGTTACCACCTGAAAACGGGATGTTTTCCAGGGCTCCCTGCGCTTTGGCGATAAAAAGCGATGTTCTTTCCTGATGTTCTTCGCTGAAATAGATTTGCAGTGCCGGCTGCCCAGCAAGCGAACACAGGCGGGCCCCTTTGATGGCCTTGTCAATATTCAGTAAGTCTGGGCGTCGGAGAGGCAAGTCGGCGTTAGTGAGATGGCTGGTTAGTGCGTCGAAATCCTTGGCCTGAAAGTCGACGGGCTTGCCCGCAAGGTGGTTTTTGATAATGTCGGCCGATAGGGTGTCGGCATCAGACGCCCCCGGAGGCCATAAGCCAAACGCGGGCATCAGCAACGAAACCGTCATCAACGCCACGAAAACACAGGCCATCATGGGCTGAAACAGCCATTGCGTCATGCCCGCTGCATCGTCGATATCTTGCAGTTGCCTATCAGAGAGCCGCTTCCCCTCATAATGATGTTTGAGTAACGTATCCAGATCATTTTTCATGGGTGTTTGCCTCCGCCAGCTGGCTGACTCTGGAACCAGGTGAATCGTAGTCCATCAGCATGCCTTTCATCTTCAGGCGGGCTCGATGCACCAAGCTCAGAACCGTTCCTCGTGGCCGCCCGGTAATCCTGGCAATCTCAGCTGCGGTATAGCCCTCTACCGAGTTCAAAAATAAAGCCTCTCGCTCGGGCGGCCGTAATTTGGCCAGACACGCATCCAGATCATCAGCGGCAAAGGAGTGGTCGAACACGGCGGTGTCTTCGATCACCGGTATCTGGGCCTCGTCCAAAGACTCCACAACCAAAATCTGCTCACGGCGGTATCGGTCAATATAGAGATTGCGAATGGTGCGAACCAAACGTGGTCTGTTGACCAACGGTATCAACTGAGAGTTGAGCCGGATCCAGGCCTCGTGGACCAAATCCTGGGCATCCTGCTCTTTACAGCGTAAGGCCAAGGCATAGCGATAACCCGCCTGGAGCAGTTCCTCGGTCTTGGATGACACAGAAAGTTCCTTGTAGATTCAGAAGACGCGCGCAGGGGAGCGCTTTAATCAGTAGCTGACTCTAAGACGAATGACGGCGGCGTTTGATTGCAGGTGGAAAAACAAAATACCGAAAAGTTCCTGCTCATTCGGCAAAGGCGGCCTGAAAGCACGGCAATCGGTCAGGCAGGTCGGGCAGGTCAGACTGCGTTCAGAACAGTCCACACGGTTTTGCTCTGCGCGTATTCAGAGAAGGTAGTTGAGGAAGAGTGGTGCCCTCGGCCTATACAAGGCCGAGGGCTGTTAACGCTGTGCGAGGCAACGCCTGACGGCGGTTTATTCCACCGTCACACTTTTGGCGAGGTTCCGGGGCTGGTCCACGTCGGTGCCCTTGAGAACGGCCACATGATAGGACAACAGCTGCAGTGGCACGGTGTAGACGATCGGCGCAGTAATTTCGTGTACCGAGGGGATTTGCATCACATGCAGGCCTACCTCCGGCTTCACATCGGCTGCCCTATCGGCGAACACAAACAGTTCACCTCCCCGGGCCCGGACTTCTTCGAGATTGGATTTGAGCTTCTCGAGCAAATCGTTGTTCGGTGCCACGGTGACCACCGGCATTTCACTGTCCACTAACGCCAGCGGGCCGTGTTTCAGCTCACCGGCGGGATAGGCTTCTGCGTGAATGTAGGAAATCTCTTTGAGCTTGAGCGCCCCTTCCATGGCCACCGGGTACTGAGAACCCCGGCCCAGGAACAGGCTATGATTCTTGTCCATGAAGGCTTTGGACATTTCCTCGATTTCGCCATCCAGGGCCAGCACATCGCTGACCTGACCCGGCAACAGGTGAATGGCTTTTACAATATCAGCTTCCCGCTCGGCACTCAGGCCGTTGTGACGGGCCAGGGCCAGGGTGAAAATCAGCAGGGCGGTCAGCTGGGTGGTGAACGCCTTGGTGGAGGCCACACCGATCTCCGGACCAGCTTGAGTCATGATCACCAGATCGGACTCCCGCACCAGCGAGCTACCCGGGACGTTACAGATGGCCAGAGCCGCCCGGAAACCCGCTTTCTTGGCCTGGCGCAAAGCTGCCAGGGTGTCGGCGGTTTCGCCGGACTGGGAAATGCACAGGAACAGGGTGTCTGGCTGGATAACGTGCTTGCGATAGCGGAACTCGGAGGCCACTTCCACGGAGCAGGGCACACCGGCCAGATCCTCAATCCAGTAACGGGCCACCATGCCGGCGTGATAAGAAGTACCGCAGGCGATGATCTGGACGTGGCGCACGTTCTCCAGCAGGTTGGCGGCATCAGTGCCCAGAGCCTGTTCCAGAACCCGGGTATCGGTAATCCGGCCTTCCATGGTGGCCTTGATCACTTTCGGCTGCTCGTAGATTTCCTTGAGCATGTAGTGGCGGTATTCGCCCTTGTCGGCGGAATCGGCACCGTGCTCGAAACGGGTGATGGCGCGTTCAACCGCCTGGCCGTCCCGATCATGAATCTCAATGCTGTCTTTGCGGATATCGGCAATGTCGCCTTCTTCCAGAAAGATAAACCGGTCGGTGACTGGCAGCAGGGCCAGCTGGTCAGAGGCGATAAAGTTCTCACCAATACCCACTCCCACCACCAGCGGACTGCCCTCACGGCAGACCACCAGGTGGCCTGGCTCATCGGCGTGCACAACGGCCAGAGCAAAGGCGCCGCGTAACCGGGTGATGGCGGTCTTCACAGCGTTGTACAGATCGCCTTCTTGCTGGTAATTCTTGCCGATCAGGTGCGCAACCACTTCGGTATCGGTCTGGGAGGTGAACACGTAACCTTCGGTTTTGAGCTCGTCCCGCAACTCCTGATAATTCTCAATAATACCGTTGTGGACAATGGCCAGGCGTTCGCCAGACATGTGCGGATGAGCGTTCACACGGGATGGCTCGCCGTGAGTCGCCCAGCGGGTGTGGGCGATACCAAGATGCCCGCTCAGGGGATTAGCGCTGATCGCTTCGGCAAGCGCAGCAACCTTGCCGACCTCCCGTGCTCGCTGCAACCAGGATTCGCCATTGATCACGGCCATGCCCGCCGAGTCATAACCGCGGTATTCAAGACGGCGCAGGCCCTCCAGCAGAATACCCTGGACATCCCGTTCTGAAACCACTCCTACAATCCCACACATGCTGCTATCACCTGTTTGTTAATTCGGTTGTTACGCTTTCTTTGGCCGTTCCCAGCCCGAGATATTCCGTTGTTTGCCCCGGGCCACCGCCAATTCGCTTTGCGCGACATTGCGGGTGATCGTTGAACCGGCACCAATGGTGGCCTCGGCCGCTACCGTCACAGGAGCAACAAGAGACGTGTTTGAGCCAACAAACACGCCGTCGCCAAGCTCCGTCCTGAACTTGTTCACCCCATCATAATTGCAGGTGATAGTGCCTGCACCCACATTCACATTACGGCCAAGAGAGGCATCGCCTACGTAGCTCAGATGGTTGATCTTGCTGCCCTCACCCACGATGGCTTTCTTGGTCTCGACGAAATTGCCCACCTTGGTATTGGCGGCCAGCTCGGTACCGGGGCGCAGGCGGGCAAAGGGTCCGATCTGGGCGTTCGCCCCCACCACCGCGCCTTCGATAAGACTGTGCGCTTTAATGTCGGCACCGTCGGCGATGGACGCATCCTTGATCACGCAACCAGGGCCAATGCTGACGTTGCTCCCAAGGGTTACCTTACCTTCAAACACTACGTTAACGTCGATCCACAGGTCGTTGCCAATGCTGAGTTCGCCGCGAACGTCAATGCGGGCTGGGTCTGCCAGCGTAGCACCTTCGGTCATCAGCCGCTCTGCCTGCTGGCGCTGATACCAGCGCTCAAGCTCAGCCAGTTGCAGACGATTGTTGACCCCCTGCACCTCAAACGGGTTCAGCGGCTGCGATACCGTTACCGCCAAACCGTGGCCCACCGCCATGGCGATAATGTCGGTCAGGTAGTATTCACCCTGAGCGTTGCTGTTAGACAAGGCCGGGAGCCAGCTTTTCAGATGGCGGGCAGAAACCGCCAGAATACCGGTGTTCACTTCTTGGATGGTCTGTTGCTCAGCACTGGCGTCTTTCTGTTCAACGATCGCCTGTACCTGGCCCTGGGCGTCCCGCACAATGCGGCCGTAGCCGTGGGGGTTGTCCATATCCACCGTCAGCAACGCAAGATTGCCGTCATCCAGGTCGCTGACCATGGCCTCCAGGGTGTCTTTACGGGTCAGCGGTACATCCCCATAAAGTACCAGCACACGCGCATTATCCGGTAAATCCGGCAGCGCCTGAGCGACAGCATGGCCGGTCCCCAGCTGTTCCGTTTGCATCACCCAGTTGACAGACGGCTCGTCCAGCGAGCCACGAACCTGTTCGGCGCCATGCCCGATCACCGTGTGAATGGTCTCCGCGCCCAGCTGCTTTGCGGTCTCAATCACATGGTGCAACATGGCTTTGCCGGCCACCGGGTGCAGGACTTTGGGCAGTGCAGATTTCATCCGGGAGCCTTGGCCGGCCGCAAGGATCACAACGTGTAACGGGTTCATGGGGCAGTCAGCTCCAATCCGGTGTGTTCAGTTCAAAATAAAAAAACCGCCTCCCGGTGAATAAGCAGCTGTTCCAACAAAGGAGCAGTTGATCATCCACCTGCGGATGCGGTTTACGGTCAGGCCAATCCGGGCCCTGACACAAACCCTGCTTAACGCAGGTGCTTGCGCAGTTTCTGGATGGTGCGCAGCTGAGCGGCGGCTTCTGCCAGCTCGGCGGCGGCACGGGAGTACTCGAACTCGCCTGTTTTGTTTGCCAGTGCCTTCTCGGCTTGCTTCTGGGCTTCCAGCGCTGCCGCTTCGTCCACATCCTTGGCACGAGTTGCAGTGTCAGCCATCAGAGTCACCAGGTTAGGCTGTACTTCCAGGTAGCCACCTGAAACGTACAGAATTTCCTCGGTGCCACCCTGCTTGATGATCCGAACTGAACCGGGCTTGAGCTCGGTCAGCAGCGGAGCGTGGCCAAGCTGGATGCCAAGCTCACCCTCGGTTCCGGTGGCGATCAACATCTCCACCAGACCCGAGTAGATTTTTTCCTCGGCACTTACGACGTCACAATGTACGGTCATAGCCATTTCTTACGCCTCTTGGGTCAGAAAGAGAAGAAGCAGGATTACTTGCTTTCTTTCGCTTTCATTGCCTTAGCCTTCTCGATTGCCTCTTCGATACCACCGCACATGTAGAAGGCCTGCTCCGGCATGTCGTCGTAATCGCCGTTCAGGATACCCTCAAAGCTTGCGATGGTTTCCTTCAGAGACACGTACTTACCAGGCGAGCCGGTAAATACTTCCGCTACGTGGAACGGCTGAGACAGGAAACGCTCGATCTTACGGGCACGGGCAACAGTCAGTTTGTCATCTTCTGACAGCTCGTCCATACCGAGGATAGCGATGATGTCCTTCAGTTCCTTGTAACGCTGCAGTACGTTCTGCACACCACGGGCAACGTTGTAGTGCTGCTCGCCGATGGTCAGCGGGTCCAGCTGACGGGAGGTGGAGTCGAGCGGGTCGATCGCCGGGTAGATACCCTTGGAAGCGATGTCACGGCTCAGTACCACGGTGGCGTCAAGATGCGAGAAGGTGGTAGCCGGAGATGGGTCAGTCAAGTCATCCGCCGGTACGTAGACCGCCTGGATGGATGTGATAGAACCGCTCTTGGTGGAGGTAATACGCTCCTGCAGCTCACCCATTTCCTGGGCCAGGGTTGGCTGGTAACCTACCGCGGACGGCATACGACCCAGCAGTGCAGATACCTCGGTACCGGCCAGAGTGTAACGGTAGATGTTGTCAACGAACAACAGAACGTCACGACCCTCGTCACGGAACTTCTCAGCCATGGTCAGGCCGGTCAGCGCTACACGCAGACGGTTTCCTGGGGGCTCGTTCATCTGGCCGTAAACCATCGCTACTTTATCAAGGACGTTGGAATCCTTCATTTCGTAGTAGAAGTCGTTACCTTCACGGGTACGCTCACCAACACCGGCGAACACGGAGAGACCGGAGTGCTCTTTCGCGATGTTGTTGATCAACTCCATCATGTTTACGGTTTTGCCAACGCCGGCACCACCGAACAGACCAACCTTACCACCCTTGGCGAACGGGCAGATCAGGTCGATAACTTTGATGCCGGTTTCCAGCAGGTCAGCCGAGGCGGCCTGATCGGCGTATCCCGGTGCCTTGCGGTGGATAGCCCAGCGCTCTTCTTCACCAATCTCGCCCTGCTCGTCGATCGGACGACCCAGTACGTCCATGATCCGGCCCAAGGTCTTGGTGCCCACGGGTACGGAAATAGGCTTGCCGGTATTGTCTGCTTTCAGGCCACGCTTGAGACCTTCGGTGCTGCCCATGGCGATGGTACGAACAACGCCGTCGCCCAGCTGCTGCTGAACTTCCAGTGTTGTTTCGCCACCTTCAAGCAGCAGTGCGTCATAAATGTTTGGCACGGAGTCACGTGGGAACTCCACGTCGATAACCGCGCCAATGATCTGAACGATGTGTCCGCTACTCATGCTCGGTTCCTCGTTATCTAGTAGTCAATAAAACCAGTAGGTTTGTGAGCGTAATCACACGGATGACGCGCCGCTCACAATCTCTGAAATCTCTTGGGTGATGGCTGCCTGACGGGCCTTGTTATAGGCCAGCTGAAGCTCGTCAATGATGCCACCTGCGTTGTCTGTCGCGCTCTTCATGGCAATCATCCGGGCAGCCTGTTCACAGGCCAGATTCTCTACCACACCCTGATACACCTGGGATTCGATATAACGTGGCAATAGCCCGTCGAGAATCGGACGTGAATCCGGCTCATAGAGATAATCCCACTGGTGACCAACATCTTCGTCTTCGCCTTCCGGCAGAGGTAGCAGCTGGAGAGAGGTCGGGCTTTGAGTCATGGTATTCACAAACTCATTGCTCACCAGGTAAAGGCGATCGATCTTGCCTTGCTCAAAACTGTCGAGCATTACCTTAACGCTACCAATCAGCTCACTTGCAGACGGGTCATCACCCATGTGAGTGACAGCCGCTACAACGTTACCGCCGTAACTGCGGAAGAAAGACGCGCCTTTTTGCCCCATGGCGCAGATGTCGGTCTCAACACCTTTTTCTTTCCATCCACGCATCTCGCGTACCAGCAGTTTGAACACGTTGGTGTTCAGACCA
This sequence comes from Marinobacter sp., assembly GCF_014859525.1. GTDB lineage: Bacteria > Pseudomonadota > Gammaproteobacteria > Pseudomonadales > Oleiphilaceae > Marinobacter. The sequence goes on along the minus strand of NZ_JACUUB010000032.1, from coordinate 12,393 downwards.
CCACAAAGGCCACGGTCGGAGGAGACTACAATGTAGCCCACCCGCTTGACCTCACGCTCCTGCATGAACGGATGACGGTAATCTTTGTTGGACTTGGCAATGTGTCCGATTACCTGCAGCATCTTTTCGGCGTAGGGGCGAGTTGCCCGCATACGATCCTGAGCTTTACGCATTTTACTCGCCGCCACCATTTCCATGGCGGAAGTGATCTTCTGCGTGCTCTTGATGCTTCCGATCTGGTTACGTATTTCTTTTCCGACGGCCATAATTCACTGCCTTTTCAAGTTAGACACTCAAACGGACCAGCAGGCCCGCACGATGGCGGGCCTAATGGATTTACCAGCTCTGAGTGGTCTTGAATTTTTCCAGAGCAGCTTTCAGGCCGGCAGCGATGTCGTCGTTGAAGTCACCATCGGCACCGATCTTGTCGAGAAGATCTTTCTGCTCTGAACGCATCCAGTCGAGCAGCTGTGCTTCAAACTTAACGACCATGTTTACATCAACATCGTCCAGGAAGCCTTCGTTTGCTGCGAACAGCACGGTACCCATTTCCGCAACGGTCATTGGGCTGTACTGGTTCTGCTTCATCAGCTCGGTAACGCGCTGACCATGCTCCAGCTGCTTACGAGTTGCTTCGTCAAGATCAGAAGCAAACTGAGCAAACGCTGCCAGTTCGCGGTACTGAGCCAGAGCCAGACGAATGTTACCGCCAAGCTTCTTCATGATCTTGGTCTGGGCTGCACCACCTACCCGCGATACCGAAATACCGGCGTTCATAGCCGGACGGATACCGGAGTTGAACAGGTTGGTTTCCAGGAAGATCTGACCATCGGTGATGGAGATCACGTTGGTCGGTACAAACGCAGAAACGTCACCAGCCTGGGTTTCGATGATCGGCAGCGCGGTCAAAGAACCGGTCTTGCCCTTCACTTCACCCTTGGTCATCTCTTCGACGTACTCGGCGTTAACACGGGAGGCACGCTCAAGCAGACGGGAGTGCAGATAGAAAACGTCACCCGGGAAAGCTTCACGACCTGGCGGACGACGCAGCAGCAGAGAGATCTGACGATACGCAACAGCCTGCTTGGACAGGTCATCGTATACGATCAGAGCGTCTTCACCGCGGTCACGGAAGAACTCGCCCATGGAAGTACCAGAGTATGGCGCCAGGAATTGCATGGCAGCAGGGTCAGCCGCGCCCGCAGCAACCACAATGGTGTGGTCCATGGCGTCATGCTCTTCCAGCTTGCGAACAACTGCCGCAATGGAAGACTGCTTCTGACCAACGGCAACGTAGATACACTTGATGCCGGTGTTCTTCTGGTTGATGATCGCGTCGATGGCAACGGCGGTCTTACCGATCTGACGGTCACCGATGATCAGCTCACGCTGGCCACGGCCGATCGGAACCATGGTGTCGATGGCTTTCAGACCGGTTTGTACCGGCTCGTCAACAGACTTACGAGCGATAACACCCGGTGCAACCTTCTCAACAGGTGCGGTCAGGCTGTTACCCAGCTCGCCCTTACCGTCGATCGGATTGCCCAGACCGTCTACGACACGGCCCAGCAGTTCGTTACCAACCGGTACTTCCAGGATACGGCCGGTGCAACGAACCTTCTGGCCTTCAGCCAGACCTTCGAAGTCGCCCAGTACTACCGCACCAACAGAATCACGCTCCAGGTTCAGCGCCATACCGAAAGTGCCGTTGGCAAATTCAATCATCTCACCGTACATAACGTCGGCAAGACCGTGGATCAGCACGATACCGTCAGAAACCGACAGGATCGTACCTTCGTTCTTTGCTTCGGAAGAGATGTCGAGTTTCTCGATTCTCTTCTTGATGATGTCACTGATCTCGGATGGATTCAGTTGCTGCATGCCTTTGTCCTCAAACCTTGTGCTGAAATCAGGAGCCCAGAGCCTTGGCCATTCTGGCCAGTTTGCCACGGACTGAAGCGTCGATAACCAGGTCGCCTGTGCGTACTACCACGCCGCCAATCAGAGACTGATCAACCGCGGTTTCAAGCTCAACCTTGCGCTCCAGCTTTTCGGACAGTGCCTTGATCAGTTTCTGCTGTTCGTCGGCAGACAGTTCAAACGCGGTATTCACCGTCAGTCTGACGGAGCGATCGAGATCTGCACGATACGTACTGAACAGCTTGGAAACTTCCGGCAGCAGGGCCAGACGCTTGTTTTCAGCTAGAATCAACAGGAAATTTCTGAGCGCTTCAGGCAGGGGCTCTTCAAAACAATCGGCGAAGAGTTCCGCCTTGCGCTGCTCAGACAGGCCAGGATTGGCCAGAATGTTCGCTACCTCTTGGTCAGCCGCGACCAGTGCGGCAAAAGTCAGAGCCTGATCCCATTGATCAATGGCATTCTGGTCTTTTGCGGCGTCGAATACGGCTTTCGCGTAGGGTCGGGCTAACGTAGTCAGTTGTGCCATGATGACCCTCTTTTAGAGTTCTGCGGCCAGCTTGTCCAGCATCTCGCTGTGAGCTTTGGCATCTACAGAGGTTTCCAGAATCTTTTCGGCACCGGCGATGGCAAGAACTGCCACTTCTTTACGCAGTGCGTCACGAGCCTGAACACGCTCCTGTTGAATTTCGGCCCTGGCCTGCTCAATCAGTTTGTCACCCTCTTTGCGAGCATCGTCTTTTGATGCTTCAACAATCTGGGCAGCACGCTTATTGGCCTGGTCAATCAGGACTGCAGCTTCCTGTTTTGCTTTTTGCAATTCTTTGGAGGCTTTTTCCTGCGCAAGTTCCAGATCGAGTGAAGCCCGATCTGCGGCAGAAAGGCCGTCGGCAATTTTCTTCTGGCGCGCTTCCATGGCTGCCGTAATCGGCGGCCACACGAATTTGACGCAGAACCAGACGAAAATAGCGAAGGCAATCGCTTGCCCTATCAACGTAAGGTTTATATTCACGGCAATATACCTCTTGCTATTCGTTGCGTCCTGGTTTCCGGAAAACCGGGCGCGGCCTCAACTCAAGTGAGCAGCACCCTGGTTTCTCGGGATTAATTAACCAGCTACAACGAAGATCAGGTACATCGCGATACCAACACCGATCATCGGAACAGCGTCAAGCAGACCAGCCATGATGAAGGTCTTGGTTTGCAGCTGCGGAGCCATTTCAGGCTGACGCGCAGAAGATTCAAGCAGTTTTCCGCCCAGCAGAGCAAAGCCAATGCCGGTGGCCAGAGCGCCAGAACCCAGGATGATAGCCGCTGCGATGAGTGCGATAGTTTCCATTTAAAACTCCTTAGCTTTCAGTTTATTAAAGGTTTATGTCGGATTTTTCAATCCAGGTTTTTACGAAAACGTCTTGCTGGCCCGTTAATGATCTTCGTGAGCCTGACTCAGGTAAACCACTGACAGTGTTGTGAAAATAAACGCCTGCAGGGTAATAACCAGAATGTGGAAAATTGCCCACGGCACATTCAATGTCCACTGGATCCAGAACGGCAGAATGGCGATCAGGATGAACACTACCTCACCGGCGTACATGTTACCAAACAGACGCAGCGCCAGGCCGATGGGTTTGGTCAGCAATCCGATGATCTCGAGCACCAGGTTGAACGGAATCAGAGCCCAATGGTTAAACGGTGTGAACGACAGCTCTTTGGCAAACCCGCCAGCACCTTTTACCTTGATGCTGTAGAAGATAATCAGCAGGAACACACCGATGGAGATACCGAAGGTACCGTTCGGATCGGTCGTTGGGACAATCTTGAAGTACTCCAGACCCAGAGCATGGGCAATCTGGGGTATGAAATCCACCGGGATCAGCTTCAGGCTGTTCATCAGGAAGATCCAGACAAACATGGTCAGAGCCAGAGGCGCAATCACCGGGTTTTTGCCGTGGAAGCCGTCGCGAACAATGTTCTGAACAAACTCAAAGGTCATTTCGACCATGTTTTGCATGCCAGAGGGCACGCCACTGGTGGCCCGCTTGGCGACCATGCGGAAGATGGTCAGGAACAGGATGCCCATAAAGATGGACCAGCCCAGGGTGTCCACGTGGAACGCCATGAAGCCCATGTCGGTTGCTTCGGTGGAGGTACGCGCAAACGTCCAGCCAGCTTCCTGCAATACGGTGACATCGTTGGTGTAAGGGTCAACCCGCTCATAGCCGGCAGGAAGCTTGCCGTAAGTGAGGTTTTGAAGGTGGTGTTGAATATATTCTACTGGGGTATCAGCTGCCATACTGCTCTCACGTCCAGTCTATAGCTGTCTTTTAGGTTGAATGAGGAAGCGCAAAGCACCGCCAAGTACAACCATTACAGCAAAAGTGAATAACAGAGCCGGCACATGTACTGGCTCCATCAAGATGAAAACTGCCGCAAAACCCACTGCGGTAAGGGCAAGCTTGATGCCTTCTGCCCTGAACATGTTGCCCACCATCATGGATGCCTGCCGGGCACCTTGGTACCGGTACATCCGGTGAGCAAAATACGCGTTTGGTATGACAAAAATAAGACCGCCGATAAACGCGGAATAACCTGCCAAACGACTTTCCAATAGCCATAACAGACTTAGAGTGATCACCGCTGCCATCTCGATAACCAGCCACTTTAACAGGGGCAAACGTATGATGGCTTTTGTGGAACGGGTCATATCACCAGCTGTTGTTACAAGCGCGCAGAATTATATGTGTTAACCGATAGCTGTTCAACACAACTCACCCGAAACAATGTTGGTTTTTTAATCAGTTCGAGCTGACTAATGCCAACCCTTCACACAAGTTGTGTTTTGCAATCTCTTAAGCAACCACATGTGGTGTTTGGTGCAAAAAGGCCGACTTTAGGATGAATTTTCAGGCTTCGCCTAATGGCTTAGCGAATGTGGCCTAGAATACCATCCAGCTCATCCAGAGAGCTGTATTCGATCACCACTTTGCCTTTTCCGCGCTTACCATGATTAATCGCTACCCGGGCGCCCAAACGCTCGGAAAGATTGTCTTGCAAGCTTCGGATATTCGGGTCCAGGGCTTTCTTGCCATGGTCTTCAGTAGCGGGCTTTTCCTGCTGGATTCTGCGAACCAGCGCTTCGGTCTGACGAACCGACAGGGATTTGGCCACTACCTGGCGAGCCACCTGCATTTGTTGTTCCGGTAGCAAAGTCAGCATGGCACGGCCGTGGCCCATTTCTAGGTCACCGTGTTCGAGCATGGTGCGCACATCTTCGCTCAGGCCAATCAACCGCAGCAAATTAGTGATGGTGGTTCGGGATTTACCGACGGCTTCAGCCACCTGAGCCTGGGTCAGGCCAAACTCCTCCTGCAAACGCTGAAGTGCGAAAGCTTCTTCTATAGGGTTCAGGTTTTCGCGCTGAATGTTCTCGATCAACGCCATGGCGATGGCGGCTTCGTCCGGAACATTGCGGATGATCGCCGGAATGGTGTCGAGTTCGGCGATCTGGGTGGCCCGCCAGCGGCGTTCGCCAGCAATCAACTCGTACCGGCCCTCGGCAATCGGGCGGACCACAACGGGTTGCATCACACCTTGTTGGCGTATTGAGTCTGCCAGCTCTTGCAGGGAGGTCGGGTCCATATCCCGGCGCGGCTGATAACGACCACGCTGGATCAGATCAACAGGGATATCCCGCAATTCACGGTCGTGGTCCGTGGTTTCGTGATTCAGGTTGACCTTGGAGCCTTGTAGTAGAGCCCCCAAACCACGTTCGCCCAAGCCTCGTTTCTTCGCCGCCATGGTGTCTGTCATTCTTCCCGTTGAATTGGTTGCTGCATGGTTGCCAGAGTGGCGGCTATGTTACACCGCAACGGCGGCGGATGTCTTTTTTGATCCGTGCCGACGCACCATCTCACCCGCCAACGCCAGGTAAGCCACGGCCCCCTTGGACGCACGATCATAGGCCAGCGCCGGCATGCCATAGCTGGGCGCTTCGGCCAGGCGCACGTTGCGGGGAATCACAGCTCGGTAGACTTTGTCACCGAAGAATTCACTCAGCTGGCTTGATACGTCCAGAGTCAGGCTGTTGCGCGGATCGTACATAGTGCGCAGTATGCCTTCGATCTCCAGGTCCGGATTGACCGTCTCCTGAATCTGCTCAACGGTGTTCATCAGCGCCGCCAGACCTTCCAGAGCATAATACTCGCACTGCATCGGAATCAGCACAGAGTCAGCTGTCGAGAGCGCATTGACGGTCAGTAAATTTAAAGAAGGCGGGCAATCGATCAGAATGTAATCGTAATTTTCTCGCACGCTGTTCAGCGTCAGCCTCAGGCGGTGCTCGCGACCAATCTCGTTCATCAATTCAACTTCTGCCGCGGTCAGGTCACCGTTGGCCGGCACAATGTCAAAGCCCGAGGCTTCAGCGCGCACGATTACTTCGGCCGGCGTCGCTCGCTTGGTCAACAGGTCGTAGCCCGACAGCTGCAGAGAATTTTTATCCACACCACTGCCCATGGTGGCATTGCCCTGGGGGTCCATATCGACCAGCAAGACCCGACGCTTCGTTGCCGCCAGGGAGGCTGCAAGGTTGACGCAGGTGGTGGTTTTGCCCACACCGCCTTTCTGATTGGTCACTGCAATCACGCGCGCCATGCTTTGCCTCCTGCTGTTGCGGGTTACCGGAACTGTTCGCCCCGGGTGACGATCAGCAAGTGCCGCTCACCGTCTGCACCGGGAACCTTTAGGGAATGGCTGGATTCTACCTGCCAGCCAGCCGGAAGGGCAGCTGCTTCTTCATCCGGATACTGGCCTTTCATGGCAAGGAACTGGCCGTCACTGGCCAGCAGCGGTCCACACCAGGTCACCAGGTTTTCCAGCGCAGTAAAGGCTCGGCTGCTGACTTGAGTAAAGGGCTGTGCCGGCTGACAATCTTCAGCCCGGCCGTGAATAACCTCAACATTATTCAGGCCAAGCTCCAGAATACACTGATTCAGAAACCGTGTTTTCTTGCCATTGCTGTCTAGTAGGGTAAAGCGCTTGTTCGGAAACACAATGGCCAGCGGTATGCCCGGCAGGCCACCACCAGCACCGACATCCAGCAAATGCTCTGCGGCAATCCATGGCAGGATACTCAGGCTGTCCAGCAACTGCCGCGACACCATCACTCGCTCGTCACGCACGGCGGTCAGGTTGTAGGCTTTGTTCCACTTATTAAGCAGTGCCAGAAAGGCCAGCAACTGTTGTTGCTGGCCTTCACTGAGTGCAAGATTCATTTCGGTCAGCCCGTCACGAAGCTGGTCCGACCACTGCTGTGGATACGTCATGTCAGGCGCTTTGCTTGCGGATCAGATCCCGCTTTTTCAGATGCACCAGAAGCTGACTGATCGCTGCCGGCGTGACACCCTGAATACGGGACGCCTGAGCCACGGTTTCTGGTCGCACCGTTTGCAGCTTCTGCTTGATTTCGTTAGACAGGCCGCCGATTACTTCGTAATCCAGATCCACTGGCAGACGGGTGTTCTCATTTCTGCGCAGACGGTCAATCTCGTCCGCCTGGCGAGAAATGTAGCCTTCGTACTTGATCTCGATTTCGACCTGTTCGGCCACGTTCGGATCCTCCGCGTGCTCCGCACCGATCTCGGCAATGTGCGGATAGGCGATTTCCGGACGACGCAGCAATTCGGCCAGGGACTGGTCCCGGGTCATCGGTTGTTTAAGATGAACGTTGGCGCGCTCTCCGGCGTCGGTGCCTGGATGAACGCGGGTGCCTTCAAGTCGGCTGCGTTCTTTGGTGATCGATTCGCTCTTGGTGCTGAACGCCTGCCAGCGCTCATCGTCTACCAGGCCCAGCTTGCGGCCGGTTTCGGTCAGCCGCAGGTCGGCGTTGTCTTCGCGCAGGATCAATCGATATTCGGCGCGGCTGGTAAACATGCGGTAGGGCTCTTGAGTACCCATGGTAATCAGGTCATCCACCAGCACGCCCAGATAGGCCTCGTCCCGGCGTGGGTACCACTCATCTTTGTCTTGGGCGCGCAGGGCGGCGTTAATGCCTGCCAGCAAGCCCTGGGCACCGGCTTCTTCGTAACCGGTAGTGCCGTTGATCTGGCCAGCAAAGTACAGGCCCTGGATGAATTTGGTTTCCAGAGTGTGGCGCAGGTCCTGCGGGTTCAGGTAATCGTATTCAATAGCGTAACCCGGCCGCAGGATGTGGGCATTCTCAAAACCAGGAATGGATTGCACCGCTTTCAGCTGGATATCAAACGGCAAGCTGGTGGAAATGCCGTTGGGGTATAACTCGTTGGTGGTCAGGCCTTCCGGTTCGACAAAAATCTGGTGCGAATCTTTATCCGCAAAGCGATTGACCTTGTCTTCAATGGACGGGCAATAGCGCGGACCGACGCCTTCAATATTGCCGGCAAACATCGGTGAGCGATCAAAACCGCTGCGGATGATGTCGTGGGTTTCTGCCGTGGTGCGGGTAACGTAACAACAGATCTGCTCCGGATGTTCATGACGGCTGCCGATAAACGACATCACAGGAGTCGGGTCATCGCCCCACTGCTGTTGCATGGCAGAAAAGTCCACGGTGCGGGCATCGATGCGCGGTGGTGTACCGGTCTTCAGGCGGCCAACATTGAACGGCAGTTCCCGCAGGCGCTGAGCCAAAGCATTGGCGGGCGCGTCACCGGCACGGCCGCCGGCATGGTGCTGCATACCAATGTGGATAACGCCGCCCAGAAAGGTGCCGGTGGTCAGCACGACGGTCTTTGCATTAAAACGGATACCCGTCTGGGTAACTACTCCCACCACCTGATCGCTTTCCACAATCAGATCGTCCGCTGCCTGCTGAAACAGAGTCAGGTTGGGCTGGTTTTCCAGGGTATGACGAATCGCAGCCTTGTACAGAATCCGGTCAGCCTGGGCACGAGTTGCACGCACCGCCGGACCTTTGCGACTGTTCAGAACCCGAAATTGAATACCCGATTTATCAGTAGCTCGGGCCATGGCACCGCCCAGAGCATCGATTTCTTTTACCAGATGGCTCTTGCCTATGCCACCGATGGCCGGGTTACAGGACATCTGACCCAGGGTTTCAATGTTGTGGGTCAGCAGCAGGGTTTTGGAACCCATGCGCGCCGCCGCAAGAGCGGCTTCGGTACCGGCATGGCCACCACCAATGACAATAACATCGAAACGGGTTGGAAACTCCACACTACACCTCGGAAATCGGGCTGAAAAAAAGGGATAAAAACAGGCCGGCGAGTATAACGCCTCGTCCGGCAAATTACAGTCGGAATGTGCAAATTTTAACCAGAGACGGGTGCCACGGAAAGACCCGATCGGTTCGACCCGGTAAAACGACCTTCCGACAGGCAGATTTCAGCTAAGTGAAAACCGAAACTTTTTTCTTTTCAGTTGGTTGTCGTTGCCTGTTCATAAAAGTTTTCAAGAAAGTTATCCACATTACTGATCACTTTCCAGCACCTTTATAACAGCTATAACTCACTGTTTTATATAGCTATTACAAAAACGACTCAAGGCTTATCCGAAGGTTTTCCCCTTAATTATCCACAGCTTTTCTGGTGCGGCGACGCAATCCCAGCACACCCACCCACACCAGAGCGTTAACCACTGACAGCATAAGGAAAAAAGTAGGAATACCCAGTTCAAAAATACCCAGTATGACGATACCTACTAAAGCGCTACAGACCATGAACAAGGAGTTGATAACGTTCAAAGCCGCAATGATCCGCGCCCGCTTATGATCCGCCGTCTGGTGCTGGATAAACGCGTACAGCGGCACGATGAACAAACCACCGCAAATGCCGATGCCGACCAGATCCAGCAGCACCCGGATATATACCGGGTCGGTGAGCAGGGTCAGCCAGGTCGACGGGCTGGGATTGGCCGGCACCGCAAAGAACAGATCAACGCCCAGCAGGGTCAGGCCAAGTGCTCCCCAGGGCACTGGCGACAAGGTGATCTGATGTTTGGTGAGCCGTTCACACAACATGGAGCCGATGGCGATGCCGACAATGAACATAGCCAGCAGCAAGGTCACGGCGGTTTCATCACCGGCCAGCGAGGTTTTGGCAAAGTTGGGAAATTGCGTCAGATAAGCCGCACCGAGAAACCAGAACCAGGAAATGGCCAGAATGGCCCAGAGTACCTGGCGCTGCTCTGCCGCCACCGTCATCAGCCGCCAGGTTTCCAGTAACGGCCGGAACTGCACTTTCACTTCCGGCGTGTCATCCCGGGTATCCGGAACCTGCCGGGCCGCGAGGTAGCCGAGCAACGCCATCACCACCACACCGACCGCGGTAATCCGTGCCGCCTGCTCTGCGCCCATGAGCAGGCCGGCAGCAATGGTACCCAGCAGGATCGCCACAAAGGTGCCCATGCTGACCAGGCCGTTGCCCCCGACCAGTTCATCATCGGCCAACACCCTCGGCAGGATGGAATACTTCACCGGGCCGAAAAACGTGGACTGAACCCCCATCAGGAACAGCAACACCAGCAAAAACTCGTACCAGCCAAACCAGAGGCCCAGAGCCGCCAGCAGCATGATACCGATCTCGGCCGCTTTGACATTGCGGATAATCCGGGCCTTCTCGTAGCGATCGGCCATCTGGCCGGCAATGCCGGAGAACAGGAAGAACGGCAGGATGAACAGGAAGGCCGCAATGTTCACCACCACGTTTACCGACAGGCCCATCAGGCCGCCAGCCTGAAAGGTGATCAGCAACAGCAGCGCGTTTTTATAGAGATTATCGTTAAAAGCACCGGAAAACTGGGTCAGATAGAACGGTAAAAACCGGCGCTGACCCAGCAACCGGAACTGACTGTGTTCACTCATAAAAAACCTTGTGATGGTGCAAATTACCCTGCCCTGTGTGCTTTTTGCACGCTGATGGTGCAGCTGAAACGGCTCAGTGTCGTCCTCAGGCCATGCGCGTGCTGCGCTGACGCGCCGACTCGACCGCCCGGCCGATTGGCACAGAATTCGCTTCGTCTGTTCTCCTAACCTAATTATTCAGCGGCCAGGATGGCTCCATGATTGCAGTATAGGGTTCCTGACCATGAAACGCGTATTGCGACTTGCCGAACATCGGCACAGAACGTCGGGTAAGTCTGCCAGTTTTATAGAACATCATGATTTCCATTCGGTGTACCAGCCCATTCTCAGCCCCACTCACCAGAAGCTGGTGGGCTACGAGGCTCTGGTCCGGGTAAAGCGTGGAAACCAGGTTATCGCACCGCCCTCGCTGTTTGACCAGGCCTCCATTCAAGGTGTTACCACAGAGCTGGACCGGCATCTGCTCAACTTGCACCTGAACAACTTTGGTCTGAAGACCAGCCCGGTCTGGCTCTTTATCAATATCAATCCGGACACCCTGTTTCACCATGCCGACTATCTGGGCCAACTGGCCGATCAGTGCAGGCATGTGGGACTGCACCCGGAACGAATTGTGCTGGAGCTGGTCGAGACCGCCACTCGTGACACCAACACCCTGCTGGAGTTTATTCAGGAAGCCCGCGATTATGGTTTTCAGATTGCGATTGATGACTTCGGTATGGGCGATTCGAATTTCGAGCGGCTTTGGCGAATCAACCCGTTGATCGTAAAGATTGATCGAAGCCTGTTGGCCAATGCCGAGAAACACCAGCGGGCTCGGCTGTTGTTGCACAGCCTGGTACGGATGATCCGGGAAAGTGGCAGTCTGGTGCTGCTGGAAGGCATCGAAAATGAAGCCCAAGCCCGCATTGCTCTGGATACCGAGGCCGATCTGGTCCAGGGCTTTCTGTTTGCTCGCCCCAAACACAGCTCCCACGAGTGCACGGTCGCGGCGGAGAACGCGTTGAAAAGGGTAGTGTCGAATTCCGAGCAGTGGAACCTGAACGATTACCAGAGTCAGGAAACCTACATGAAGCTGCTCCGCTTCGAGATCATGGAGGCATGCCATCAGCTGGCTCGACGGGAATCCTTTGACCATGTTTGCCGGTCGCTGCTGCAAGTGGAAGGGGTAAAGCGGTGTTTTGTTCTCAACAGCGAAGGTGTGCAGCAAGGCAGCGTAGCACAGGGTGGACAGCTGTCCGGACAATACTTTAACCCGTTGTATCACTCATCAGGTGCCTGCTGGAGTCACCGGGAATACTTTCGCAATGCTCTGGACCGGCCCCAGAAAATCAACAGTTGCCGGCCCTATGTGGCCCTGCCGGATGCCCGTAGAACAGTCACCCTGTCTACCTGTCTGTCCAGTGCCGACGGTCAGAGTATTTTCTGCGTCGACATTCACCCCGATGAGGTACTCGGCGGGCAACTGCTGTTTCCGTCTGTACTTTAACAGTATCAGAAATCGTCGGCTTTCCGGGCCGGGCTACTCGCCCGGCCCGGGCCACCGGCGGTGCCGATCGCGAGACGTTCCAGCTCCTTTTCCACGGCATTAGACGATTTGGCAAAGCGCGCCAGCAGGT
>NZ_JACUUB010000031.1 GCF_014859525.1 Marinobacter sp. | reverse complement strand
CGGCCCCTCTAACACTGAAGGATCAAACAGATACAGAGGCAGGCTTGGGCAGCCAGCCGGCGCCGGCGCCGACGTCGCAACCCGGCCACGGCTCAACGTTCGCTGAAGGTGCTGATTGAGTGTGTCTGGGGTCATTGCCTGTCCTTTAACGCCGTTTTGAGGCAGGCATTGTACCTTTTGGCTGAGGTATCGGCAGTCCGGTATACTGGCACCTTATTCATGAGCAACAGCGACCCATGTCCATGGCCAGCAGACCCGATACCGATGACTACCTCAACCTGTTCCTGAGCGACATCCCACTGATGGATGTGCGGGCGCCAGTAGAATTCGCCAAAGGCAGCTTCCCCTGTGCCGAAAATGCCCCCCTGATGAACGATGAAGAACGGCATCGCATTGGCATCTGTTACAAAGAAAAAGGGCAGGACAAAGCCATCGAACTGGGCCATCAACTGGTGTCCGGCGATCTTAAAGCACAGCGAATCGAAGCCTGGAAGCGCTTTGCCGCACAACACCCTGAGGGTTACCTGTTCTGTTTTCGTGGGGGCCTGCGCTCCAGACTGACACAGCAGTGGATCAAGGATTCCGGCATTGATTACCCGCTGATCAAAGGTGGTTACAAAGCACTGCGCCGCTTTCTGATCGACAGTCTCGATCAACTGATTGAAACCCAGGAATTCCGGATCGTGAGTGGCCGTACCGGCACCGGAAAAACCCGGGTATTGCTGGACCTGCCCAACCCGGTGGATCTTGAAGGACTGGCCAACCACCGCGGCTCGAGTTTTGGCCGACAAGTCACACCACAACCGTCCCAGATCGACTTTGAAAACCAATTGGCAGTGACCATGCTGAAGGCACACCACCTGATCGGTGGCCCTGTCTATCTTGAAGACGAAAGCCGGCTTATTGGCCGGTGCGCACTCCCGGACCGGATGCGCGAGCGCATGGCGGAATCGCCACTACTGGTCCTTGAACAACCCATGGAAGAGCGCATCGCGATCATTCGCGCAGACTATGTTGAAGCCATGTTCTCGGATTACAGAGCAAGAGATGGCGAGCTAGCCGGCTGGCTGAACTTCCGGGACTACCTGCTCAGCGCCCTGGACCGGATTCACAAACGCCTGGGCGGTGAACGCCACCAGCACCTGCGGCAGCTCATGGAGCGGGCTCTCGACCAACAGCAGTCCACCGGCAATCTTGATGGCCATCATGCCTGGATCGAGTCGTTGCTGACGGACTACTATGACCCCATGTATGACTACCAGTTAAGTCAAAAGCAGGGCCGCATTATGGTGAGGGGCAACCCGGAAACGATTCGGGCGTTTGCCAGAAGCCATCCGTAATCATTAAATGACCCTCGTATTGGCTGCATTCGCCGATACAGTATTAATCCGATAGTGCTCTATACTGCGTAAAGACGCACTTGGCAGTGGCCATCGTGTGGCCAGGCCAGGCCCGGTCCCTACTCAAACAAGTCTAATGAACAAGGAGCCTCTTTTTATGGAAGACATCTTCAGTGGTAGCGATCAAGCTGCCCAATGGATGGATCAGGCGATTGCTCTGGTCATGGTTTACGCACCGAAGGTTGTACTGGCTATCGTTACTCTGGTTGTCGGTCTTTGGCTGATCAATCGCTTTGTATCGGTGCTTGATAAAAAATTAGGCGAGAAAGACCCCACCCTGAACAAATTCCTGTGTGGCCTGATCAGCGCCGTGCTCAAGGTCATGCTGTTGATCTCCGTCGCCTCCATGATCGGCATTGCAACCACCTCCTTCATCGCGGTGATCGGTGCCGCCGGTCTGGCCATCGGCCTGGCCCTGCAAGGCAGCCTTGCCAACTTTGCCGGCGGCGTGCTGATTCTGATTTTCAAACCCTTCAAAGTGGGCGACACCATTGAGGCCCAGGGCTACCTCGGTGCCGTAGCGGAAATCCAGATCCTCTACACCGTGGTCAACACCTTTGATAACCGCCGTATCGTTATCCCCAACGGCAGCCTCTCCAACGCCACGCTGGTGAACGTCAGCATCTACGACAAACGCCGCTGTGACATGACCTTTGGCATCCACTATGACGACGACATCGACAAAGCCAAAGCCATTCTTCAGCGCCTGTTCGACGAAGATGAGCGCTCACTGAAAGATCCGGAACCGAGAATCTGTGTTAGCGCCCTTGGTGACAGCTCGGTTGATCTTATGTTTCGTGCCTGGGTGGCCACCGACGATCTATGGCCGTATTACTGGGATATGCAGGAAAAAGTGAAGAAGGCGTTCGATGCGGAAGGCATCACGATTCCGTTCCCACAGCGCGATGTACACATGTACAAGGCCGACTGAGCCGAACCGTTACACACAAAAACAGATGGATACTCGCAAACAGCTCAACCTGGGCTAAGCTGACGGTAAGGAGGGGCGGCCGCTCCCCTTGCCATCGGGGCCAGGCCCGGGAAGGCAGATGGCTCCACAACACCGACCATGCTGTCAGGAGGTTGTGACTATGCCGGTGAAACAATTAAAAGAATTCCTGGATGAGGCAGGTGTGGAATACATGTGCCTCTCCCATCCCCCTGCCTTTACCGCTCAACAGCTGGCCAAACACGTCCAGATAGCCGGCGATCGGGTGGTCAAAACCGTGATTCTTGAACTCGATGGCAAAATGGCCATGCTGGTGATGCCTGCCACCTGGCGGGTGCGCTGGGACCGGCTGTCCCGGGTGCTGGATACCGATTTTGTTGACCTTGCCAACGAGCAGGCATTTCAGGACCGCTTTCCGGACTGCGAAGTAGGTGCCATGCCACCGTTCGGCAAGCTGTTTGGCATGACGGTTTATTGCGCCGAGGTGCTGACGGAACAACCCGAACTCGCCTTTGCGGCCGGTACACACACCGAATCTATCCACATGAAAACCGCCGATTTCCTGCGACTGGTTCAACCCATGGTGATCAACCAGGGGTTCACCCGCCCCGGTGCCCAGAAACCCGCCTGGCTGGTGAAAGGCCGCCGAAGACCGGAGGCGGCCGAGGTAAGCGCCTTATCCGGCATGGCGGGGTACTGAAACCCGTTGGATTGACTCCGGCGGCTTGTCTGGCCCGTGGCATCGCGTAAACTGGTGCCATCAGACAGGAACCGGATATGACCCAAGCATTTGACATCATCATCGTTGGCGCCGGCATGGTCGGCGCCGCATTAGCCACCGGCCTTGGCCAGCAAGGCATCCGCGTGGGCCTGATTGACAAAGCAGTACCCGCGGATTTTGATGCCCACGCCAGCCCCGATATCCGGGTGTCTGCGCTCAGTGCCGGTAGCGAACGTTACTTGCAAAGCCTCGGTGCCTGGCCGGCTCTGGTTGCCATGCGGGCCACACCCTACCGCCGGCTGGCCGTCTGGGACGAAACCCCGCACCCGCTCAGCCGCCTGCTGCCCGGTTCACTGACCGAAGTGGAATTCAACGCCGCCCAACTTGGCGCTGATCACTTGGGCCACATTGTGGAAAACAGTGTCACCCAGAACGCGCTCTGGCAAACCGCGCAGGCACAACCCGACGTCACCCTGATGACAGGACAAGGCCTTACCTCGCTGGAGCAGAGCCCTGACTGCGCCCGCGTTACCCTCGAGGATGGCACAGAACTGAGCGCCCAACTGATCGTTGGCGCCGACGGAGCTATGTCTCAGGTTCGCACGTTGGCCGGTATCGGCGTTACTCGGGATCAATATCAGCAACAGGCCATGGTCATTTCCGTCCGCTATCTGGGACCGCCTGAAGACATCACCTGGCAAGGTTTCTTCCCGAGTGGGCCAAGAGCCTTTCTGCCCCTGCACGGTGCTGGCGACCAACATCCTGATGAAACCTGGGGCTCGCTGGTCTGGTACGACAGTCCGGCCCGCCTGGCGGAACTCAAAGCTCTGAGCGATGCACAACTGATGGCGGAAATCGGCAAGTCCTTCCCGGACAGGCTGCCGCACCTGACCCACATCGACGCCAAAGCCAGCTTCCCGATTGCCCGGCAGCACGCCAAACACTACTTCCTGAACCGCGTGGTGCTGGCCGGTGATGCCGCCCACACCATCAATCCGCTGGCCGGCCAGGGTGTCAATCTCGGCTTTCAGGACGCCCAATGCCTGCAAGGCCTGCTCAAGGAGGCCCGGCGCAGCGGCGATGACCTGGCCAACCCTCGCTGGCTTGGCCAGTATGAACAGCAGCGGCGCCCTGCCAACCGGCGCATGATGCTGGCCATGGATCTGTTCTACCATCTGTTCAGCAACCAGATTCCACCGGTGCACCTGGCCCGTAATCTGGGCCTGGGTGCTGCCCGCGCCCTGCCTTTTGCCCGCAACCGGGTCGCCCGTTATGCCATGGGCCTGGACGAACAGCTACCCGGTCCGGTGCAACAGATTCTCCACCGCCTGCCCGGTCTCAACCGGATCTAGCCGGCTGATCCCAGCGTTTCCAAAACAACCAAGGAGGCATCATGTCTGACACCATCTTCACCAAAATCATCAACCGGGAAATCCCGGCCGACATCGTGTACGAAGACGAGTTCAGCCTGGCATTCAGAGACATCAATCCCCAGGCCCCGGTGCACCTGTTGATCATCCCGAAAAAAGCCATCGCCACCATCAACGACATCGAAGAGGGTGACCGCGAGGTGGTGGGGCACCTGTACTGGGTAGCCGGAAAACTGGCCCGGGACATGGGTTTTGCCGAGGATGGCTATCGGTTGGTGATGAACTGCGGGGAAAACGCAGGGCAGACGGTGTTTCACATCCATCTGCACCTGCTGGCCGGCAAGCCATTAGGCTGGCCGCCGTATACCGACAAAATGAAGCAGGCCTGAACTCAGCGCCCGACCACTCGCTCGGCTTCTTCCATGGGCGAATGACGAACGTCTTCGCCTTTGGCCATGAAAATGACATGCTCTGCAATGTTACAGGCGTGATCGCCGATGCGCTCAAGGGCACGTAAAACCCACATCACCATCATACAACGGCTGATGTTACGGGCATCCTCCATCATGAACGTCAACAGCGCCCGCGCCGCAGCCTGATACTCTTCATCAACCTGCTTGTCTTCCTTCATGATCCGTAACGCCTGATCGGAATCCAGGCGGGCAAAGGCATCGAGGGCATCGTGCAGCATGCTCAGCACGTGCTTGCCAATATGGCGGATTTCGATATAGCCCCGGGGTGCCAGGCCCTCTTCTGACAACTTGATGGCCATCTTTGCGATCTTCTTGGCCTCGTCGCCCATCCGTTCCAGATCGGCCACCATCTTGATCACTGAAATAACCAGCCGAAGATCCCGGGCCGTGGGCTGCCGGCGGGCAATGACCAGAATGGCCTCTTCATCGAGGTCCATTTCCATCTTGTCGACAGCCTTGTCTTTGAGGCGAGTCTGCTCCGCCAGTTGACCGTCATTGTCCACCAGGGCCTGAATGGCATGCTCCACCTGGCTTTCCACCAGACCGCCCATGTTCAGAAACTGGGTTTTCAGTTCCATCAGCTCATCATTGAACTTCGCGGAGATGTGATCTCCGTAGACATCGTCCTTTTTATTCGACATACCTGATATCTCCAATGTTCCAGGGGCTGCCATCAACCAAAGCGGCCAGTAATGTAGGATTCGGTCAGCTCATGCTCCGGAGACGTAAAGACTTTGTCGGTCTCATTCACCTCCACCAGATGCCCCAGGTGGAAGTACGCGGTGCGATGAGATACCCGGGCCGCCTGCTGCATCGAGTGGGTTACGATCACGATGGTGTAGCTTTCCGACATCTCCGCAATCAGCTCTTCCACCTTTGCGGTGGCGATCGGGTCAAGCGCTGAACACGGCTCGTCCATCAGAATCACTTCCGGGCTGACTGCAATGGCCCGAGCGATGCACAAACGCTGCTGCTGACCACCGGACATGCCGGTGGCGGTAGCATCCAGCCGGTCCTTCACCTCATTCCAGAGGCCAGCTTTACGCAAGCTGTTCTCAACGATCTCGTCCAGGTCCGATTTACGATTGGCCAGGCCATGAATGCGCGGGCCATAGGCCACGTTATCGTAGATAGACTTCGGGAACGGGTTCGGCTTCTGGAATACCATGCCGATGCGGGCCCGCAGCTCCACCACATCTCTTTTTGAGTGGTAGATGTCGACGTCATCCAACAGCAGCTGCCCTTTGACCTGGCAGATATCGATGCTGTCGTTCATCCGGTTCAGGCAGCGCAAAAACGTGGACTTACCGCAGCCGGACGGGCCAATAAAGGAAATTACCTCGTTCCGGGCGATGTCCAGGCTGATGTTCTTGATCGCACGCTCCTCACCATAAAACACTTCAACGTTACGAAGCTTGAACTTGGGGTTATCGGAGTAAGGCAAACCAACGGTTTTACCTTCTTCGACGGCGATGTCTTCTCTCTTTGCTTCCACCGCCAATGCCGCTGCCTGCTTGGTCATAGGTGCCTCATCCGGCTTTGTGGCTACGTTAGGGATCTTTTCGTTAATACTCATCATTCGCTCCTTTACCACCGACGCTCAAGACGCTTGCGCAGCCAGATAGCCAATGCATTCATACTAATCAGAAAGGTCAACAGGATCATGATGCCTGCAGACGCCAGCTCAATGAACCCCTGCTCGGCACTGCTGGCCCAGAGATAGATCTGTACGGGCAAGACAGTTGCAGCACTGAAAAAGCCATCCGGCACATCCACAATAAACGCCACCATACCGATCAACAGCAATGGAGCGGTTTCACCCAGCGCCTGGGCCATACCAATAATCGACCCTGTGAGCATGCCGGGCATGGCCAACGGCAACACGTGATGCAAAACAACTTGCATCTTGGACGCACCGATCCCCTCTGCCGCTTCTCGAATTGACGGGGGAACACTCTTAATGGCAGCGCGGCTGGAGATGATAATGGTCGGCAAGGTCATCAACGCCAGCACCAGACCGCCAACCACAGGCACCGAGCGGGGCATACCGAAGGTGTTAATGATGACCGCCAGACCCAGCAGACCGAAGATAATCGACGGAACCGCAGCGAGGTTATTGATGTTTACCTCAATAAAGTCGGTAAATTTGTTTTGCGGGGCAAATTCCTCCAGGTAGATGGCCGCAGCCACACCAACCGGGAAGGCAATCGCCAGGGTAACAATCAATGTCAGGAGAGAGCCCACGAGCGCCCCCAGAATACCGGCATTGGACGGCTCACGGGAATCCCCGCTGGTGAAGAATACGTTATTGAATTTGGTTTCAATGACGCCTTTCGCCAGCAACTGATCTACCCAGTGCTGCTGTTGCTCCGACAACCGGATACTGTAGCTGGGGTTATCACTGTGCTTGACGTAGACCGACACTGCATCACTGGCCAGAAAGGTCAGGGTCTGGCTGGTGTTGAGCAGCTCTGGCTGCGCTCGTAACAGGTCTCTGATGTCGTTACTCCCGTATGAGCCCACGAGCCGGTTCAGCTGGCGGAGTTCACCGGCCTCCAAAACCTCAGGCAGCTGTTTTTGCAAGGCGGCGATAATCGGAGCGGAAAAATCCGCCATGGCCCGCTGATCGGCATCGGTAGGATCGTCCAGATACATGGAGTCACCGTCCAGCATCACCTCCAGGGTGATGGTGGTCTTGATAAAACCGGTCCAGCCCTTGCCGATGATGTCGGCGAACAGGATAACCAGAGCGCCCAGTGCAATCGAAACCGCGAGCACACCGTATGCCCGGAATCGCTTTTCTTTACGGTAGCGTTTTTTAAGCGAGCGACGAACAATGTCCGCCTGAGAGCGTTGATCAGTCATATTGTTCCCTATACTTGCGGACGACTTTCAGGGCGATCACGTTCAGCAACAGGGTCACGACAAACAGCAGCATGCCCAGCGCGAAGGCAGACAGTGTTTTCGGACTGTCAAACTCCTGATCGCCGACCAGCAAGGTAACGATCTGAACGGTGACGGTTGTTACGGTATCGAGCGGATTAACGGTGAGGTTTGCAGCCAGGCCCGCCGCCATGACCACGATCATGGTTTCTCCGATCGCACGGGAAGCCGCCAACAGAATGCCACCCATAATCCCCGGCAGAGCTGCCGGAAAGATAACCTTTTTCATAGTTTCAGACTGAGTCGCACCCAACGCGAGTGAACCGTCGCGCATGGTTTGCGGGACCGCATTGATCACGTCGTCAGACAACGATGAGATAAACGGAATAATCATAATGCCCATGACCAGGCCGGCCGCCAGGGCACTTTGGGAGGAGGCCGTCAAACCAATCATTTCGGCAAACTCCCGAATGAAAGGAGCAACAGTCAGCGCGGCAAAAAAACCGTAAACAACGGTTGGAACACCCGCCAGCATTTCCAGTAACGGCTTTGCCACAGAACGAACCCGCTTGCTGGCATACTCCGACAAGTAAATAGCCGACAGTAAGCCCGTTGGCACGGCCACTAACAGAGCAATAACCGATATCAACAGCGTACCTGTGAACAGCGGAATAACACCAAATGCCCCTTCCGCGCCAACCTGGTCAGCTCGCAACGCCATCTGGGGGCTCCAGCTGGTTCCCGTAATAAAGTCCCAGAACGGTATCTGCTGAAAAAACCGGAAAGTCTCCATAATCACCGAAAAGACAATTCCAAGCGTGGTGAGAATCGCGATGGCGGCGCACACGAAGAAAATGCGCAGCAAGGTTTTCTCGACTTTCTCCCGCGCATTGATATGGGGCGCAACGCGGGTCCAGGCAAAACTGGCACCGAGCACCGCGATCAACAACACCAGAATCGTCATGAATGTTTTGCTTTGGGCGCGCAGGGTTTCCAGAAGTTCGGCTGCCGCAACAACACCTTCAGGAGCAAATTCTGGCGATAGCCTTCCTGACGCGATATTGCTGATCTGCGATAACAGAAGGCTCGCTCTTCCGGCGGAATCCGGTGCAAGTTCGGGCGGCAGAGAGCCAATAACAATCATCTGAATAACCTTGGCCTCGAATCCTGCCCAGGCAGCAAGCACCAACAATGCCGGTATGGCACACCACAGCGAGGCTCTTGCTGCGTAATAGAAGGGAAGCGATTTCAGGTTGCGAATGCCACCTATGGGTTCCGCAACCGCCCTTGAGCGCGAGTGGGCGAGAAAATAAGCCACCACCGCCAACACCAATACCAAGGGCAACAAATTAGCAGTTTGCATAACGTTCTCTGCTTCGTGGTGTGAATAAAGTCTGTTTCTGTCTGACATGCGAAACGCGAGCACCTGGGCTCGCGTTTCTTTTACATCTCTTCAACGTATCTTACTTAAAGTCAGCAGCCGTCATCGGAGTCAGTTCCTTGACTCGCTTGGCCACTTCCATCCGGTTAGCGCGAGGCATCGGGATCAGACCAACGTCTACCATGTAGCCATTATCACCCCAGGCGGCTTCGCTGGTGAACTCCGCAATGTATTCCTGAATACCGGGCACCACACCCACGTGGGCTTTCTTGACGTAGAAGAACAGTGACCGCGCTACCGGGTATTCATCGCTGCCAACGGTTTCTGGGGTCGGCTCTACACCGTCAACGGTAACGGCCTGGATAACGTTGCGGTTTTCAGCCAGGTAGCTGTAGCCGAAAATCCCGTAGGTACCGGTATCCCGGGACAAACGCTGGACAATCAGGTTATCGTTTTCACCGGCATCGATGAACGGGCCATCCTCGCGGATACTACGACAAGTCGCCCGAAAATCGTTCCTGGGCATTGCCTTGATGAAGGGGTAAACCGAACAGCCACCTTCCATCGCAATTTCAACGAAGGCATCACGAGTGCCAGAAGTCGGGGGCGGCCCCATGACTGCAATCGCCACATCCGGAAGGTCGGAGCTGATATCGCTCCACTTATTGTACGGATTCGGAACCAACTTTTCGGCACCACTGGGGTCCGGTACCTCTTTCGCCAGAGCAAGGAAAATCTGCTCAAGATTCAGGTCAAGCGCCTCGTTCTGTGCAGACTGCGCAATCACGATACCGTCGCTGCCGATACGCACTTCTACAATATCCTCTACGCCATTGGATTTGCAGAGGTCAAATTCACTCTTTTTGATCGGGCGAGAGGAGTTGGTAATGTCAGGATGCTGGGTGCCGATACCTTGACAGAAAATGCTTAAACCACCGCCAGAACCGGTCGATTCCATTCGCGGGGTTGGGAAGTCGGTGTTACGGCCAAAACGCTCTGCAACCACGGTTGCAAAAGGATAAACGGTAGAGGAACCCACGATGCTGATCGTGTCGCGGGCCATGGCCGGTGTGGATACCGCCGCAATGCTACCCGCCAGGGCAACAGAGGCAAAAGCTGCTTTCAGTTTCATCACGTTAAGTCTCCATTTATCGGTGGACGTTGTGTATGGATCTGCTTTACCGATGAGTGAATGCTAATGGGGCTCTGTGACAACTTTGTTACAGCATTTGAAATGTCGACGCTTTGTTCAAATTTTCTTGCAGACCGCGGCCAGCCCGCTACCATGCAGGTAAAATAAATCACAAGCTTTTATTACGGGCGACTTTCATGACGGCATACGATGACGACAAACCCAGTCCTCGCGGCGAACTGACGCTGCAGATTATTCCGCTACCCTCAGACACCAACGCCAACGGCGACGTGTTCGCGGGCTGGCTGGTCAAACAGATGGACATTGCCGCCGCCACTATGGCCGGGCGTGTTTCCCTGGGCCGCAACGCCACCGTCGCCATGGACCGGATGGAATTCCTGTCGCCCCTGCGGGTTGGCTCGCAGGTCAGCTGCTACTGCGAGCTGGTCGACATCGGCCGCAGCTCGATGAAGATCAATGTGGAGGTCTGGACCCTGGACCGTACCGCCAAAACTCCCCGCAAGGTGACCGAAGGGCTGTTTGTGTACGTGGCCATTGATGAGCATGGCCGCATTCGGGAAGTGCCGGCGCAAGGCAACTGAGCGGTTGCGCTGAATGAAAGCGGCACTGGAACGCCATCGGGTCAGGCTGCTTTTGACGCCATGGCTGCTGGCTGCCGGTGCTGGTGGTATTTCTGGTTGCCCCGTCACAGGCCACGCTGGTGCTGGAAACCGGCCGACACGCGAGTGCCCGCCGATCCTTCAAGAATGGCTACCGCGTCCTGCAACCGGCCGATACCGCTGATTCCTCCGGACGCGGCGAAATCGCAGGCCGCCTGGAGTTTTGGACCCATGGAGCCCGCGGGCAACTCCAGTGCCCTCGCCTCGGCCACGGTCAGTTCGGAAAGCGGCATCGACTGGTCGGTACCAAAACCCTGGTAAACGGCATCCACATCCGTTAACAGGAGCAACGCGTCCGCCCCCAGTTGCCTGGCCAGTAACGCACTGGCGGCGTCTTTATCGATGACCGCTTCAACGCCCATCAGGCTGCCGTCTTCCCGGCGCATCACCGGTATTCCACCACC
The DNA here is from genome assembly GCF_014859525.1 of Marinobacter sp. Lineage (GTDB taxonomy): Bacteria > Pseudomonadota > Gammaproteobacteria > Pseudomonadales > Oleiphilaceae > Marinobacter. The sequence goes on along the minus strand of NZ_JACUUB010000031.1, from coordinate 23,515 downwards.
GCCGGCACACACCACGACCACGCCCTGATCGAGCAATAACTTCAGTACCCGCATGTCCGGTATTTCCTGAGGCTTCGGGGAGGGCACCACCCGGCGCCAGTGTTGACCGTCCGGCGCGATACTCCAGCCCGCTCCGGCGGCCCGGCGTTCCGCCTCCTCGCGGTCATAGACGGGCCCCACGAACTTAGTCGGTTTTTCAAACGCAGGGTCCTTGGGGTCTACCACCACTTGTGTCAGCAGGGTCGCGACCGGACGGTCATGCCCAAGCGCATTTTCCAGTTCCTGCTCGATCATGTAGCCGATCATGCCCTCGGTTTCCGCACCCAGGACATCCAGCGGGTAGGCCTCATCCGGCTTGTAGGACGCGCCCTGCAGTGCCAGCAGGCCCACCTGCGGCCCATTGCCGTGGGTGACAACCAGGTCGTGTCCGGTCCGGACGACATCCGCCAGCGACCGTGCCGCCGTTTTCACGTTTTTGCGCTGGACCTCTGCCGTCAGGGGTTCTCCGCGTTTCAGAAGGGCGTTCCCACCCAAAGCTGCCACCACCAGCATGTCAGCCTCCCAGGGTCGCAACGAGGACAGCCTTGATGGTGTGCATCCGGTTCTCGGCCTGATCAAAAACAATGGACGCGGGGCTTTCAAACACGTCTTCAGTCACCTCCATGGCGTCGATGCCATGGGTCTCCTGAATCTCCTTCCCTACCACGGTTTCGGTGTTGTGAAAGGCGGGCAGACAGTGCATGAACCGCACCCGAGGGTTGCCGGTTTTTGCCATCAGGGCCGCATTGACCTGATAGGGCATCAGCAGCTTGATGCGCTCGGCCCACTTCTCTTTCGGCTCGCCCATCGAGACCCAGACATCGGTATACACGAAATCAACACCCGCAACGGCGGCATCAACGTCGTCGGTGATGGTGATGCGGGCGCCGGTTTCAGCCGCCAGGGCCTGGGCCTCGTCCTGTATGGCCTGACCCGGCCAGCAGGCCTTCGGTGCACACAAACGCACGTCCATGCCCATCTTGGCACCGCCGATCAGCAAGCTATCACCCATGTTGTTGGCGGCATCGCCAATAAAGACATAGGCCACCTCCCGCAGCGGTTTTTCCACATGCTCTTGCATGGTCAGTAAGTCTGCCAGTATCTGGGTGGGATGGAATTCGTTAGTGAGGCCGTTGTAGACCGGCACGCCGGCATACCGTGCCAGTTCCTCCACAACGGATTGTCCGAATCCCCGGTACTCGATGGCATCGTAGACCCGGCCAAGAACCCGAGCTGTATCCTTCACCGATTCTTTGTGGCCGATGTGCGTGCCGGTGGGCCCCAGGTAGGTCACCCGAGCTCCCTGGTCGAAGGCGGCAACTTCAAAGCCGACCCGGGTGCGCGTGGAGTTTTTCTCGAAGATCAGGGCAATGTCCTTACCCTCGAGTTTCGGCACTTCAGTGCCGGTGTACTTGGCGGTTTTCAGATCTGCGGACAGCTTCAGCAAAAAGGCGATTTCCTTAGGGCTAAAATCCCGCAGGGTGAGAAAATGCCGGTTCTTGAGATTGAATGCCATAACCTTTCTCCTTGGCGGTCAGACCGCATCCCTGATGGTTGGGCAGCTCATGCAGCGACCACCGCCCCGACCCCGACCCAGCTCGGCACCGGGTATTGCCAGAACCTCAATACCGGCAGCCGAGAGGGCGGCGTTGGTATCGTCGTTGCGGTCATAACCGATAACCACTCCGGGGCTCAGGGCCAGCACATTGTTGCCGTCGTTCCACTGTTCCCGCTCGCGCTCTTCCGGAGTGTCGCCACCGGTTGGCACAACCTCCAGGACCGGGTAGCCGAGAATCTCCGCGACCACCTCAAACAGGTGCCGGGCGTCCTGATTGAAGGCCAGGGTTTTGGCCCCCTCACCGGGGCGCAGGTCATAGCAGATCACCGCATCGGCTACCTCTTTGAAGGCAGTGACCACGTTGCCACCACAGAAGGTAAAGACCGTATCCAGATGCATGGCGGACCGGGATTTCGGTAACTGGCAGGCAATCACCCGATCCACCATGCCGCTATCAAACAGGGCTTTTGACAGCTGACCGATGGCTTGGGGCGAGGATCGCTCGCCCATGCCCACCAACACCGCGCGATTGCCCAGAGGCATGATGTCCCCGCCCTCCAGGGTGGCCAGGCCATGATCTTCCAGCGGATCGCCCCAGTGCACGTTCACCTTGCCGGCAAATTTCGGGTGGAACCTGTAGATCGCCGCCATCAGGAGGGTTTCGGGCTTGCGGGCAACCCAGAACATGGGGTTCAGGGTGACCCCGCCATACACCCAGGCGCTGTTATCCCGGGTGAACAGGAAGTTGGGCAGTGGTGGCAATACGAATCCGAAGCGTCCCAGATGGTTGCCGAACAGGCCGACGGGATCGAAAGGCAGATCCCCCACCTCCAGACCACCAATCAGGAATTCGGCGAGTTCCTTATCTGGCAGCTCGTCCATCCAGGCTCGCAGATCCGATACCATACCCACGCCGATGTGGTTCCAGTTAATCCGGTGATCGAGAATCCAGGCCCGGCCCTCGGCAATCGCCAGGGTTTCCGTCAGCAACTCGTTGACATCCAAAACCTCGACACCCCGGCCCCGCATGATAGCGGCAAACACGTCATGATCTTTCTGTGCCTGTTTTACCCAGAACACGTCATCAAACAGCAGCGCATCGCAGTTCGACGGCGTTAATCGCCGGTGGGCAAGGCCGGGCCGGCAGACAATGACCTGGCGCAGGGTACCTGTTTCAGAATGCACTCCAAGCATTTGTTCAGACATGACAAAACTCCTTTTGTCCGGGTTTAGAGCATAGTGCCAACACTGATGATCACGGTGATAAAAACGATCAGGATGAGCAGCAAGGGCCAGATAAACGCCAGCCAGCGATCGTAGGACACCCGCCCGATGGCCAGCCCGCCAACCACAACCGCAAAGGTGGGGTTGATCAGATTGACCAGGCCATTGGCAGCCTGGTAGGCGGTCACCACCAGATCTCGCCCGACGTTGGCAAAGTCCGCCAGCGGTGCCAGGATCGGCATGGACAGCACCGCCAGCCCGGAGGACGAGGGCACAAAGAAGCTCATGCCAACTTCAATCCAGAACATCAGGTTGATGAACGCCAGCTCCGGCAGGCCACCCAGCGAGGTTTCGGCGCTGTGCAGGATGGTATCGGCAATCATGCCCTGCTCCATGATCACCACAATGCCGCGGGCCAGGCCGACCACCAGGGCAACCCCGAGCAGATCACGGGCGCCATCAACAAAACTGCCGGTCAGCTTCTTTTCACCAAGGCGGGCAATGACGCCGATCACAATGGCGGCACCAAAGAACAGGGAGCCCATCTGGGCCATCCACCAATCCTGTGAGGAGACTCCCCAGATCATCACAGCGAAGGTGAGGCCAAAAATGATCAGGGCGATAATCTGGGTAGTGGTCAGTTCGGCGCTGTGGATCTCTCCATCCTCTTTTTGAAGAAACAGCTTCTTGTGCGCCGCCCATTGCTTGGCGACCACCGATCGTGACGGATCGGTTTTTACCCGGTGGGCATACCGCATCACGTAGCCGATACAGATCAACAGACCACCGATCAGCAGAATTAAACGCAGCACAATACCGTCGGTAAACGGGATGCCTGCAGCGTTGGCCGCGATAACGGTGGCAAAGGGATTGATGGTAGAGCCCAGTACGCCGATCCCGGCACCGATCAGAATAATGGCAACACCGGTCACCGCATCGTATCCGGCCGCGAGTATGACGGGCACCAGAATGGCGTAGAAAGCCAGAGTTTCCTCGGCCATGCCATAGGTTGTGCCACCCAGGGCAAACAGCGTCATCAGAATAGGAATCATCCAGATTTCACGGCCTTCCAGATGACGCATGGCACTGCGTATACCGGTATCTATGGCACCGGTTGCATTCATCACACCGAGAAAGCCACCCAGAAACAACACAAACAGAGCAACATCGATCGCGTTAGCCGCGTAACTGTCGGGATCGTAGAAACCGGCAGTTGGGGCCAGCATGACCTCAACAAAGCCCTGGGGGTTGGGATCGACGATTTGATAGGTGCCAGGCACGGCGACTTCACGGCCGACGTCTTCATTCATGGTCCGTTCATACTGCCCGGCCGGGATCACCCAAGTCAGAGCCGCGATCAGCACAATCAGGCAGAAAAGAATGGTATAAGCGGTAGGGAACCGCGAGGCGAGATCGTTTTCAGGGTTTTCTAACGGATTTTCGTCTTCAGCCACGATGCGTCTCCTGTCCTTAATCGCATGGTGCAGAAAGCTCCCTTACGGGAACCTCAAGAGAGGCTGAACACATCCTCAGGCGCGGCGCGCACTGGTTCAGACCTACCTGAAAACAGTATAGTTCAAGAAGTCTTCTCTGGAGTTGCAATAGAACAAATTTTAATCGATCACAAAGAAACTCCGAGTCGAATCCGTGGCGACCTGCGTTCAGCGCGATCTGGATGAGACGGTCCGGTAAACGCCAAGCGAAGGGCCTTTGTTTGCGCTCAGATGGTTTTCCGGGAAGACTGCCAGCCCTGCAACAGCCGGGCGTAATTCAAGCGCTCCCAGATCTGGGCGTTGGGCGCATTGTCCAGTGACAGCGCGCCTCGAGCCTCGGCCAGGGCGGTATAACCCATGGTCGTCAGGCGCTGATTCATGTCATCGGTGATTCTGGCCAGGGCCGACGGCCCCTCCGCCAACAGCGCCGACACCACCTGCACCACCGTGGCACCGGACAGGATGGCTTTGGCGGCGTCATCACCCGTGTGCACCCCGCCCGAGGCTGCCATTTCCAACGCCGTGCGATTGAACAACATGGCCATGGCGTGCAACCGGACGGGCAGTTCGGCGCTGGTCGACAGCACTATCTCCCGACTCAGTTCCAGTTCATCCAGATCCATGGCCGGCTGATAAAACCGGTTGAACAGCACCAGCCCCCGGGCGCCGGCCGCTTCCACGCCGACAATAAAGGCCGGCAAAGCCGAATAGAACGGCGACAGTTTGACGCTGACCGGGATGCTGACCTGCTCGGCCACTGAGCCCACCACCTCAAGCTGACGCTGCTCCAGGGTGGTGGCGGTGTCGGACGGGTCCGTGGCCAGATCGTACAGGTTGAGCTCAATGGCGGCCGCACCCGCCTGTTCCAGTTCCCGGGCATGCTGAGTCCAGCCGCCGGGGGACACGCCATTGAGTGAGGCGATCACCGGCACATCCAGCGAACGTTGCAGCTGCTCCAGGCGCTTGAGGTAGCTGCTGGAGCCCATGGCAAACACGTCGGATTCCGGAAAGAACGAGCGAGCCTCGGCGTCCGTATTGATGCGGGAATCGATAAACCGATGCGCCGCCATCTGCTCCGCCACCAACTGTTCCTCGAACAGCGAATGCATCACCACGGCACCGGCGCCGGCGTCCACGCAGGCCTTGAGCGCGTCCAGGTCGTCAGTGAGCGGGCTGGCACCCACCACCAGCGGTGAGTGCAGGTTAAGCCCGAGCCAGCGGGTGGTCAGGTCAGTCATGGTGGTCTGCTCCCTTGTCCTTTGGTTCTGACGGTTCGTGGGGCTCAAAGTGAATACCCGCCAGTTGCAGGTACAGCTCGCGCTGCTCTTGGGCGGCATCGCTGGCAGCCGCCGCCAGCTGTTCATAACGCTGCGGGTCCCGCAATTCCAGCATGCGGAAGCGGGCTTCTTCTTGCATATAGGCTTTCATCGGCACTTTCTGGCGCACCGAATCCAGCTGCAAGGGCGGCAGCCCCTCGTGCGTGCGCCGGGGATCAAAGCGATACAGCGGCCAGGCCCAGCTGTCCACCGCCCGCTTCTGTTGTGCCGGCGAGTGCACCAGATCGTAACCGTGGGCAATGCAGGGGCTGTGGGCGATGATCAGGGCGGGGCCATCAAAACGTTCGGCTTCCTGCAGGGCTTTGCTGGCCTGGTTGCTGTGGGATTGCATGGCAATCTGGGCGACGTAGACATGGCCGTAACTCATGGCCAGCAGGCCCAGGTCCTTCTTGCGGGTTTCCTTGCCGGCGGCGGCGAACTTGGCGACTGCGCCCATGGGCGTCGCCTTGGATTGCTGGCCGCCGGTGTTGGAATAGACCTCGGTGTCCAGCACCAGCAGCTTGACGTTCTGGCCGGAGGCCAGGGCATGGTCCAGGCCACCGTAGCCGATGTCGTAAGCCCAGCCGTCGCCTCCAACCACCCAGACACTCTTCGGGCACAACTCATCGGCCAGACTGGCCAGCTCTTTCACCTCCGGACCCTGCTGATCCGCCAGCCAGTCGCGCAGCCGGCCAACCGCCTCACGCCGTGCCGCCATGGCGGCTTCGTCGAGGGTGGCGCAGGGACCGGTCAGGTCCCGGTACAAGGCCGCAGGCAGGCTCCCTTTCATGTCTTCCAGCAGCTGCCGGGCCCGGCCCACCAGCTTGTTCAGGCCCATGCGCATGCCCAGGCCCAGTTCTGCCGCATCCTCGAACAGCGAGTTGTTCCAGGTGGGCCCGCGACCATCGGCGTTCACCGTGTAGGGCGTGGTGGGCAAGTTGCCGCCGTAGATAGAGGTACAGCCGGTGGCGTTGGCCATCAGCAGCCGGTCGCCGAGCAACTGGGTCAGCAGGCGAATGTAGGGCGTCTCACCACAACCGGCGCAGGCACCGGAGTATTCAAACAGGGGAATCAGCAGTGGCAGCGACTTGAAGTCGCGGGGAATACGGTCCCGGGGCACATCCGGAACGCTGCGCAGGAACGCCAGGTTAGTCGCTTCGGCCTCCCGGTGGTCTTCCAGAGGCCTCATATTAATCGCTTTGCGTTTGGGCTGGGTGCGGTCCTTGGCCGGGCACACCTCCACACACAAACCGCAACCGGTGCAGTCTTCCGGAGCCACCTGAATCCGGTAATCCAACCCCTCCAGTTCCGGGGTGTGGGTCTCGGGCACCGCCTCGAAGGTGTCTGGGGCACCCTTGCCGGCCTCCGGCTCAAACACCTTGCTGACAATCGCCGTATGCGGGCAGATCATTGCGCAGAAATTGCACTGAACACAGAGATCCGATTCCCAGATCGGGATTTCCTGGGCGATGCTGCGTTTCTCGTACTGGCTGGTGCCGGTCGGCCAGGTGCCGTCGACGGGAAAGGCGCTGACCGGCAGCTTGTCGCCCTGGCCTTCCATCAGCAGCCGGGTCACTTTCTGGACGAAGTCCGGCGCATCGTCCGGCACGGTTAGCGGGCGATGGCGGGTGGCGGTCACCTCGCCCGGCACTGGTACTTCGTGCAGGTTGACCAGGGCAGAATCCACCGCCTCGACGTTGCGGCGCACCACTTCTGGCCCGCGCCGGCCCCAGGTCTGGCGGATGGATTCCTTGATGTGAGCAATGGCTTGCTCCCGGGGCAATATGTCGGCCAGAGCAAAGAAGCACACTTGCATCACCGTGTTGATGCGCCGCTCCAACCCGGCTTTTTCGGCCACCTCGGCGGCATCAATCACGAACAGGTGGGCCTTGCGCTCAACCAGTGCCCGCTGGGCTTCAACCGATAACCGCTGCCACACTTCATCCGGTGCCCAGGGCACATTCAATAACACTATGGCGCCTGGCGCCGCGTGTTCCAGTACATCAAACCGTTCCAGAAACTGCGGGGCATGCACGGCGACAAACTGGGCCTGGCGAATCTCGTAACTGGAGCGAATGGGTAGCGGCCCGAAGCGCAAATGGGAGACCGTAGTGGCGCCGGACTTCTTGGAGTCGTAGACAAAGTGACCCTGGGCAAACAGCTCCGTGCCCTCGCCCAGGATCTTGATGCTGGCCTTGTTACTGCTGACGGTGCCGTCAGCGCCCAGACCAAAGAACAGCGCCCGGCGGGTTTTCGGTGACTCGATATCCAGGGCGCTGTCCACGGCGAGCGAAAGGTGCGTTACGTCGTCGCGAACCCCGACGGTAAAGCGGGTTTTCGGTGCCGGTTCGTTTAGTTGAGCAAACACCGCACAGACCATGGCGGGGGTGAATTCCCGGGATGACAGACCATAACGTCCGCCGATCACTTTGGGCAGGGTTGGCCGATCGCCCCGACTCCAGGCTTCCATTAAAGCACCGCTGACTTCCAGCAGCAGCGGCTCGCCCTGGGCACCGGGCTCCTTGGTACGGTCCAGCACTGCCAGGTGCTTGACGGTGTCGGGCAGTGCCTGCAAAAAACGGTCGGTGGCGAAGGGCCGGAACAGGCGCACCTTGAGCACGCCCACCTTTTCGCCCTGCCCCATTAGCCAGTCCACGGTTTCGTGGGCGCATTCGGCGCCGGAGCCCATCAGCATCACCACCCGCTCCGCCTGCGGATGGCCCACGTAATCAAACAGCTGGTACTGGCGACCGGTGATCTCGGCAAAACGCGCCATCACCGATTCCAGACGGTCCGGAAACGCCTGATAGAAGGGATTGCTGGCCTCCCGGGACTGGAAGAAGGCATCGGGGTTCTGGGAGGTGCCGCGCAGCACCGGGTGATCGGGGGTCATGCGCCGCTTGCGATGGGCTTCGATGCCCTCGCGGGGCACCAGCGCCATGAGCTCGTCATCGCTCAGTGCGACAATCTTGGCAATTTCATGGGAGGTGCGGAAGCCGTCGAAGAAGTGCAGCACTGGCACCCGGCTCTGCAGGGTCACGGCGTGGCCGATGGCGGCCAGATCCTGGGCTTCCTGCACCGAGCCGGATGCCAGCAGGGCAAAACCGGTGCCCCGGGCGCTCATTACATCCGAGTGATCACAGAAAATCGACAAGGCATGGGTGGCCAGGCTGCGGGCGGCCACGTGCATGCAAAACGGCGTCAGCTCACCGGCAATCTTGTACAGGTTGGGCAGCATCAGCAGCAACCCCTGAGACGCGGTAAAGGTGGTCACCAGCGAGCCCGCCTGCAGCGCCCCGTGCATGGCGCCGGCCGCGCCAGCTTCTGACTGCATTTCCACCACGCCGGGCACCTGGCCCCAGAGATTGGGTTTGCCCAAGGCTGCCCAATCGTCCGCGTGCTCGCCCATCACTGAAGCAGGAGTAATAGGGTAAATGGCGATGGTTTCACTCAATCGGTAGGCCACCGAGGCCACGGCTTCATTGCCATCCAGGGTTTTGAACGCCATTGCCACTGCTCCTTGTCGGGATGATTCAACCTGCTCTGAGTCTAGGCCTGGCTGTAATTCGCCGCAAGGCGCCCGATCATCCGGTCATTTCCGGACTCGGATGTGGTAAACTTAACAACCCTTTTTATCCTCGCTGATGCTGACATGACCACTCTCCACGCCCCAGATCCGTCAAAATCCCTCGTTGTTGAGGGCGGCGCCATGCGAGGCATTTTCGCCGCCGGCGTTCTCGATGCTTTTCTCGAGCACCAATACCAGCCTTTCGCCCGCGCCTACGGGGTCTCGGCGGGGTCCACCAATCTGATCGGTTATTTATCCGGGGACCATGGGCGCAACCGGGAGATCATTACCGGCCATGCCTGCCGGCCCGAATTCATTGACTGGAAGCGGTTTGCCCGGGGCGGGCACCTGTGTGATGTGCACTGGCTCTGGCATCAGTCGTTCGATGATGTGCCCCTGAGCCTGAACCATTATCTGAAAGGACATACTGAACTCTGGGTGACCACCACCTCAGCATTAACCGGGCAGCCCTGTTATTTCCGGATCGACGAGACTAACCTGCACGATGTGTTCACTGCCTCCTGCTCATTGCCTGTGGCCTACCGGGATTATCCACCGGTCAACGGCGAGCCCATGACCGATGGCGGCCTGGCCGATTCCATCCCGGTGCTCAGGGCCTATGAGGATGGTGCCAGAGACATCACCGTTGTGCTTTCGCGCCCGACCGGTTACCGGAAGAAACCGCCCCGGTTCAGCTTTGTTCCGAAGCGCCTGTTCCGGGCCTATCCGGCTCTGGCCGAGGCGTCTCTGAAACGAGCAGAACAATACAACGGGGCGTTGGCCTTTATCGAGAATCCGCCAGCGGATTGCCGGGTCCGGGTGATTGTGCCGCCGGCCAACTTTCCGGTAGGCCGGCTGACACGCAAACCCGAACTGCTGGACCGGGGTTATCTGGACGGCCATCTGGCGGGACTGCGGTACCTTGATCAGGCCGGTTGAGGCAATAGCTCCCGGGAGATCTTCTCCAGCATAAAGGTTTCACGCTGAATGGACTGCCCCATGGATGTTTCCTGGCGGGCCATGACCTGGCGGTTATGCTGCATGGCCTCGTCAACAGAGACCCATACCGGTTTCATGCCGTTGGCGATCTCGTAGCTTTCCATCCGCACCTCGGCCAGCTTCGCCGCTACGTCGCACACGAAGAAGTGGGACGTCATGTGCATCAGGTCGTACTCGGGTTTCCAGTGCGGACGATACTCTTCAATGAAGCCGTAGTGCTGTTTTACCCGCACATCCCGGGCACCGGTTTCCTCCTCCAGCTCCCGCGCGAGGGCGATGGTAATATCCTCACCTTCGTCGATACCGCCGCCGGGCAGGCTGAAGTCGTTGTAGCGCTCGGTAAACAGTAGAAGAATCTTCTCCTCCCGGAGCACGATACCGCGTGCAGCGTGCCGCCGGAGCACACGCCCCTCGCGGCTGACAAGTTCAGGATGGACAAGCTCTTTAATCAGTTTCATGCCGGATAGGGCCTCAAGCCAAGCAGGATTTCCGCCTTTTCCGTCAGGGGCCGGTCCAGCAGTTGTTGATCTGTGTAAGCCGCCAACTGGTCCTTCAGGAGACCATAAACGGTTTCCCGATCCTGGCTGGTGTCCAGCTCCACACACTTGTTTTTACCCTTGAACAACTCCACCGTCGGCAGCGTCTCGGACTTGAAGGTGTCAAAGCGCAGCTTCATGGCTTCAACATTGTCGTCGGCCCGGCCGGAGTAACGGGCACGGCCCAGAATGCGCTGTTCCAGCACTTCAAACGGACATTCGAAGTAGATCATGGTGGGCAGTTCCGCTTCCCGGCCAAACACTTCGTACCAGGCTTCGAGGTTGGACAGGGAGCGGGGAAAGCCGTCAATCAGGAAGTTGCGCTTGCCGGTGGTGCGGGTGGTGCGCTCCATGGCGTCTTTCAGCAGGCGCACAACAATGTCGTTGGGCACCAGCTTACCGGCGGCGATGTATTCCTTGATGATGTCCATGGTGGGACCGCCGGCTTCCTGTTCGGCGCGCAGCAGATCACCGGTGGACAGGTGGGTCCAGCCCAGCTGGATTTCCGCCAGCTCGCACATGGTGCCTTTGCCGGCACCCGGGCCGCCAAGCACGAACACAACATTGGGCTCCGGGCAGGGCTTTCTGGGATCAACATGGAAAATCTCGATCTTCGGCGCCGGCGCTTTACCCATCTTGTACACATTCCACTCGCGGTCGGTCGGCGGCAGTTCGTCGTCGCAGGTCAGCTCGTAGGCCAGGTGGCCATCAAGACGACAGATACGCCAGGACTTGTAGCTGTTGGAGTAGGATATAGCAGGGCTTCGCTCGGCTTTGCCATCAGCCCGGTCCCAGGCCAACTTGCCGTTCCAGTAGCCCGGACTGGAGACAACGCCGGATTCGGATTTGGTGGGCGGAGCTTCGGAGGGCACGTACAGGCCGTCGACCTCGGGCAGACCTGAGCCGGTGACCTGAATGAACAGCGTGTTGGGTGCGTTGGTTGTGGTTTCAGTCATGTTCGCTCTCTTTGTTGTTGAATGAGTGTCGACGACACATTGGGGAAACAACCCCCATCGTCCTGAACGGGTTACGAACTCAGGTTACCCTCGGATACACACCTTCTACGCCATCCTTCGACAGTACCCATTGCCAGAGCTGAATATCCCGGGCCCTGAAGCCTCCCGCGCAGGAGAGCAGATAATAGCGCCACATGCGATAAAACCGGTCACCGAGTTCCGCTTTGAATTGCGGCCAGGCCTTTTCAAAGTTGTCATACCAGGCCATCAGCGTTTTATCGTAATCGGCGCCGAAATTATGCAGATCTTCGACCACGAAGAGGTTGTCGACTGCGTCACCAATCTGGCCAATAGAGGGTAGTTCGCCGTTCGGGAAAATGTACCTGTCTATCCAGGGGTCCGGGTAGGAGTTACGCAGGTTCTTGCCGATGGTATGCAGCAGGAACAGGCCCCCAGGATTCAGGCACCGATGTGCCACTTCCATATACGTGCGGTAGTTTTTCGGCCCGACATGCTCGAACATGCCAACGCTGGCGATGCGATCAAACTTTTCGTCCACTTCCCGGTAATCCATCAACCGGAAGTCCAGTGCCAAATGGGGGTATCGGGCCGTCGCCCAATCGGCCTGCTCTTTGGAAATGGTAACGCCAACCGCCTCTACGCCGTAATTCTCCGCAGCGTAGGCCATGAGGCTACCCCATCCGCAACCAATGTCCAACAGGCGCATTCCGGGCTGCAGGTCCAGCTTCCGGCAAATCAGATCCAGTTTGGCAACCTGGGCTTGCTCCAGAGTTTCGGCATCTTTCCAGTAACCGCAGGTGTACGTCATGCGGGAATCCAGCATGGCACCGTAAAACTCATTACCAAGATCGTAATGGACCTCGCCTACATCCCATGCCCGCTTTCGGGTCTGCCGGTTCAGGTACCGGGCCTTGATGATGTGCGGAAGAATCTTGGTGGGCTTGACCTGGTCCGGCAGCCGGGCCTTCAGCAGTTTGCAGAAGAACTGGTCCAGCTCATCCGCGTCCCAGGCTCCATCCATATAGGCTTCGCCAAAGCCCAGATTACCGTGGGCCATGGCAGACTCTGGCACGCCGTGAGCGTTGAAGCGAATATCCCAGGGGCGGGAACCGCCGATCTGTATGTCGGCCTTGGCCAGGAGTTCGGCCGCAAACTGGTGGGTTTTGTTATCAGGGTCAAAAAAGGCAATTCGGGGGGTGTTTTCGTTCATCATTGACCATTCTCAGTCGGTGAGGTTGATAGTCTTTGATGAGCCTTTCGGAAAGCAAGGCTCTCCAAAAGGCGCAGCAAACGGCGCGCAGGCGCCATCGTTCAAGGTATTACCGAAGGATTACCAGCGGCTTATGGGCAGTTTCCAGCATCCTGGTGGTGGTACTGCCCACCAGAAACTGGCGGATGCGGGAATGGCCATAGGCACCCATGATGAGAACGTCAATGTCGTTCTCTTGCTGGTAGGCATGCAGCGTCTGCTCCACATCTCCGTCGCGAATGGCCTGGTGGATTTCCATGCCCTGCTCCGCCAGCGCCTCTTCGGCCCGGCGGAGTTGGGCACGGTGCTCCTCGGTATCCGAACCCACCATCACCAGGTGCAGGGGCATACCTTTGAACACCGGTGTGCCTGCCAGCAGCTCAATGCTGCGGAAGGCGGTCGGGCTGCCATCAAACGCCAGCATGGCGCTCCTTGGCTCGGAGAACTCGTCTGGCACCAACAGCACCGGGCGGTGCACACTGCGAATCACCGTTTCCAATTGGCTGCCGATGTGGCGACCGGTAGCGGTGCTACTTTCACCCTGCAGCCCCAGCACGAACAAGCGGGATTCCGGCTCCAGACCAACGACAGCGCCTGCCAGATCGTCATGGCGCTGGCGCTTGGTGACATTGTCCACACCGGCTGCAAGGACCCGCTTCTCGGCTTCGTCCAGCATCAAATTGCCGTGCTTCATCGCCAGCTTGCTGCGCTCCCGGTCAAGACTGACCATCTCTTCCTGCAGCTGCTCGCGGCTACCCAGGCCAATGTTGCCGGTCATGTCCGTTTTCGCCGGATGCTTTTCTTCATCCAGGGCATGCAGCAAGGTCAGTGGCTCGCCCATGCGAAGACTGGCCCAGGCGGCATAATCACAGACGCCCAGCGCCGATCTTGAAGCATCAATGCAGGCCACCACGTGGAGAGCCTTTTGAGCACCGGCTTCACTGTGTTCAAGTGTCATAATTCAATCTCCTTTAGTGGGCCATCAAACGTTCTACGGCGTCTGGCTTATCGTGAACACCGAAACGGTCCACAATGGTAGCGCTGGCCTCGTTAAGGCCCAGAACTTCCACTTCGGCACCTTCACGACGGAATTTCACCACTGCCTTATCCAGCGCAGCTACCGCTGTGATGTCCCAGAAATGGGCGCGGCTTACGTCGATCACTACATTGTCAACCGCTTCTTTAAAGTCGAAAGACTCGATGAACTTCTCGGATGAACTGAAGAATACCTGACCAACCACCGAATAGGTACGAGTCTCTGTTTCTTCATCATAGTCCGAGGTGATCAGCATATATTGGCCAACCTTGTTGGCGAAGAACAGCGCCGCGAGCAGTACACCGGCCAGAACACCGTAAGCCAGGTTATGAGTTGCTACCACAACCACCACGGTTACCACCATCACGATGTTGGTGGACAACGGGTGCTCCTTGAGATTTTTGATAGAACCCCAGCTAAAGGTACCAATCGCGACCATGATCATCACAGCGACCAGCGCGGCCATCGGAATCTGCACCAGCCACTTATCCAGTACCAGAACCATCAGCAACAGGAACACGCCGGATGCGAGGCTGGACAGACGAGTCCGACCACCGGATTTAATGTTGATGATAGACTGACCAATCATCGCACAACCAGCCATACCGCCGAGCAGGCCTGAACCGATGTTGGCAAGGCCCTGGCCTTTACATTCACGGTTACGGTCACTCTTGGTATCGGTCAGATCATCGACGATGGTCGCGGTCATCATGGATTCCAGCAAGCCAACCACGGTCAATGCAATCGCGTAGGGCAGGATGATCATCAGAGTTTCCAGATTCAGCGGTACGTCCGGCCACAGGAAGATCGGCAGGGTATCCGGCAAATCACCCATGTCACCAACGGTGCGGATATCCATGTTCAGATACATGGCAATACCCGTGAGCACGACGATGCAGATCAGCGGCGACGGCAGAATTTTGCCAATCACGGGGATCAGCGGGAACAGGTAGATGATGCCAAGACCGGCTGCCGTCATGGCATAAACATGCCAGGTAACGTTGGTCAGTTCAGGCAACTGGGCCATAAAAATCAGAATAGCCAGGGCATTGACAAACCCGGTCACAACAGAGCGTGACACAAACCGCATCAGTGTGCCCAGTTTCAGGTAACCGGCGATAATTTGCAGCAGACCGGTCAGCAGCGTAGCCGCCAGCAGGTATTCCAGGCCATGCTCTTTCACCAGCGTCACCATCAGCAGCGCCATGGCGCCAGTGGCGCCCGAGATCATTCCGGCCCGACCACCAACAAGGGCAATGACCACGGCGATACAGAAAGAGGCATACAGACCCACTTTCGGGTCAACCCCCGCAATGATGGAAAACGCAATGGCCTCGGGAATCAGCGCCAGCGCCACCACAATCCCGGCGAGCAGATCGCCGCGAATATTGGAAAACCAGTTCGTTCGTATACTGCTGAGCATAATCAGTTAATCCGGTTATAGAGTTAGTAAAATGTCTGGGCGCAGGCGCTTTCCGGCGACTGCACTTTTTTTCTTATTGGATAATTACAAAAACTGGATAACCGACAGCAGACCAACGCCGCCGAGCACCAGAGTGTAAGGAAAGGCCATGACAACCATGCGTCCGTAAGACAACCGCACCAGCGGCGCGATGGCAGACGTCAGCAAGAACAGAAACGCGGCCTGGCCATTGGGCGTTGCCACACTGGGCAGATTGGTGCCGGTGTTGATGGCCACCGCCAGTTTCTGGAAGTGTTCGGTGGTAACGGCTCCGGCGTCCAGCGCTTGCTTGATTTCACTGATGTAAACCGTAGCCACAAAGACGTTGTCGCTGATCATGGACAATAGCCCGTTGGCGACGAAGAACATCGCCGGCTGCTGGGCCTCTGGCAGAGCCAGCACGAAGTCAATCACCGGCTTGAACAAATGCTGCTCGTGGATCACCGCGACCACCGCAAAGAACACCACCAACAATGAGGTAAACGGCAGTGATTCCTGGAACGCTTTGCCAATCTGATGTTCGTCGGTAACGCCATTGAACGAGGTAATCAGGATAATCACCAGCAGGCCGATCAGCCCCACCTCGGCGATATGAAACGCAAGACCAATCACCAGTATCACTGCGGCGGCGGCCTGCACCCAGAGTGCAGCCTGATCGGCTTTCGTGCGCTTTTTGCGCTCGTTATCTGCAAACTCTTCCAGCACCTGACGCACGGGCTTTGGCAAACGTGCGCCATAACCAAACCAGCGCAACTTCTCCAAAAACCAGCAGGTTACCAACCCGGCCAGCAACACCGGCATGCTAATCGGCGCCATACGCACGAAGAACTCGGCAAAATCCCAGCCCACTACCTTGGCAATCAACAGATTCTGAGGCTCGCCCACCATGGTAGCGACACCACCCAGCGCGGTGCCGATGGCGCCGTGCATCAGCAGGCTGCGTAAAAAGGCCTGAAACTGCACCAGATCTTCCCGGTGCAACTCAATAACGTGCTCGTCGCTCTGGGCGTTGTGATCCTTGTGATGATAGCCCCGACCGGAGGCCACCTTGTGGTACACCGAATAAAAGCCAACGGCGACACTGATGATTACGGCGGTGACCGTCAGTGCATCCAGAAACGCCGACAGCACGGCGGCCGAGGCGCAGAACAACAGGGACAACGCCGATTTGGAGCGCACCCCCACCAGAATCTGGGTAAAGGCCACCAGCAGCAGCTGCTTCATGAAATAGATACCCGCCACCATGAACATCAGCAGCAGAATGACCGGCAGATTGACCAGCACCTCGTGGTAAACCGAATCCGCCGTCGCCAGACCAATCAGCAGGGCTTCCGTCGCCAGCAGGCCGCCAGGCAGCAGCGGGTAACACTTCAGGGCCATGGCCAGAGTGAATATGAATTCCGCCACCAGCAACCAGCCTGTAGCGACCGGTCCAAACATCCATAACACCAGAGGATTGATCAACAAAAACAGAACAATCGCTTGCTTGTACCAGGCCGGAGCGTTACCAAGAAAATTATGGGTAAAACCAGAGATAACCGTTTTGGGCATTGTCAGACAACCAAAGTTTCATTATCGAAACGTTGAGACAAATAAATCCCTGCGCCCAGAAAACGGCACAAAAAATATAGGAATAGGCCTTGCTCAACAAATTAACGAGGGAGGAGGTAGAGCTTGAGCGCTAGGGTGGAGTGATCTTCACAGTCAGGTATCGGTTTCTTTGATGGAAATCAGGTATTGCTCAAAAGAGGGCGCGAAGTCTAGCAGAGCGGAAGGGGAAAAGTAAGCGGGCTAGGTAAATATTCTTAGGCCTATAAAGACATCAATACCGGACTGGCCTCACCGCCCGACAAACCGGGAGGCCTCGCCAGAAGCGGTCAGAGTCAGCCGGTGCATGGCCCGGGTGCACCCGACATACAACATGTTCCTGTCCATATCGGTGTGAAAATTGTCTGCCGAGACGTCCGGAAGAATCACGTGGTCGAACTCGAGACCTTTGGCCAGATGGGATGTGCAGACGATAACCCCCGGCGCAAAGCTCTGACTTTCCTCGCTGAGCAACTGCAGCCTGGCATGACTGCCCTCCAGAGACTTGTGAAGACGCTTCGCCTGTTTCTGGGTTTTGCAGATAATCGCCAGGGTGTTGAACCGGGATTCCCCGAATTCGTCGATACGCGCCCTGATGGCCTCGATTTCTTTCTTGCGACTTGTGAAGGTCAGCAGCTCCGGCTCATCGCCATGGCGCTCGATAATCTCAAGATCCGGGTTGGGTGAGATGCGCTGGGCAAACCGGGCGATTTCGTAACTGGAACGATAGCTCTTGTTCAGGGTGACGCAGGTGGCATCGCGGAACGCTGCGCGAATGTCGTCCACCGCCGAGGCGCTGTAAGGGTTCACCGACTGCCAGGTGTCCCCCAGGATGGTTTTCTTGCAGGAGAACAGGCGCGCGATCACCGCGTACTGCACCGGTGTGTAGTCCTGCATCTCATCAATCAGCAGGTGCTTGACGTTGCGCCAGGGGGAACGGATGCCTTCCAGGCGCATCTTGAGATAGATCAGCGGGAACACGTCGGCGTATTCCAGCCGGCCGCCTCTGGCGGGCCTGAACATGTCCGGCTGGCCGGCCCACTCGAAAAAGCGTTTGTAGGTTTCCCGCAGGGTGGACTGTTTGACCATGCCTTTGATGGCCGCTTTCAGCGCCTTGCGTTCTTCGGGCATCAGGTCGTAGTTGTACTGGATGCCGATTTTCTGCTCCATTTCCTTCGCCACCTGATTGACCCGGGCGGTGGTATCCAGGTTCCGGTGCTTGCGGAAGGTTTCCTCAATCAGCCAGCCCGGCAACAGGCGCCGGGCTATCCACAGGTCTTCGGTGGCAAACCGTTGTTTCTCCACCTCGTCGGCATAGCGGCCCAGTTGCTTGAGAAACTCCGGGCTCGCCTTGTACCGGAGCCGTTGTTTCATGGCCTCATCGTTGCTCTCCAGCAACTCGGCGGTCTGCTCAAAGAAGGTCTGGAAGCGGTATTGATCCTGCAGCAGCTCTTTGGCCAGGGTTTCCATGCCGATTTCGTTGACGGTTTCTTCCCCCAGTTCCGGCAACACATTGGAGATGTAATCGGCGAACACGCTGTTGGGCGAGATGATCAGGATGTCTTGCGAGCTCAGCGTGTCCTTGAACCGGTAAAGCAAAAAGGCAATGCGGTGTAGAGCGATGGAGGTCTTGCCCGAGCCGGCCACGCCCTGAATGATCAGGGTTTTTGCGTGCTCGTCGCGGATAATGGCGTTCTGGTCCCGCTGGATGGTGGCCACGATGTTCTTCATGCCGTCGTCCGTGGCGCGGCCCAGTTCGTCCTGGAGCACGTCGTCCACCACGTTCACGGCGCTGTCGATCATCAGTTCGATCTGGCCGTTGCGGATGCGGAACTGGCGCTTGAGCTCGATGGTTCCGCTCACCTGACCGTCGGGGGCGTGGTAGGCGGCGGGGCCGGTTTCGTAGTCGTAGAACAGCGAGGCGATGGGTGCGCGCCAGTCGTACACCACGTTGTCCTTGTCCACTTCGTCGTAGAAGTGGTGTACGCCGATGTAGACCGGCATCGGCTGGTCACTGCCCTGGCTCCGGAAATCAAATCGGCCGAAATACGGCGACTGCCGCAGTTTGACCAGGCGCTTGCGCTGGCTCAACACAAACTCGCCGGTGGTCACCGCCTGCTGGATAGACTCCCGGGCGGCGATTTTTTCAATGTGGTCCATCTCATCGCGACTGTTCCAGAGATATTCCTTCTGGCTCTGGATATCGTCCTGATAGGCCTGCAGGCGCTCGTCGGCTTCTTTGATCGCCCGCTCCAGGCGGGACCGCACCGACGCCAGCTGGCGGGCTTCTTCTGATCGCGCTTTGGCGGGTTCCACGTTCATATCGCTCATTGGTTTCCGGACCTCCGGCCATTCTCGATCAGGCCATTCAACAAAGACTGGTATTGAACGGCCAACCGGGACGCTCGCCAGGGCTCCGGTGAACCGTTGACCGGCGGATACCGGCAAAGCCTTTGCAGGGCGTCGGCAGCGGCTTCTGCCTCGGCACCGGGATCATCGGGGTGGCTGTCGTAGCGGCAGGTATCCGGCACATATTCCCGGTAGGCCAGCCGGTCTGGCGTTAAGGGTACGCAACCCGAGGCCATGGCCTCCAGCATCGACAAGCCCTGGAAATCATGCAGCGCGGTGGAGAGCACGATATCCGCCTGGCCCAGCAACCGATCGTAATCCTGCCGCTGCTCCAGAAAGCCCCAATGCTCAATCCGGTCACTGAATTGCGCCTGAATCTGCTCGAACGCCTTTGGCGCATTGCGGAACCGCTCCCCCACCACACTCAACCGGAAGGGCATGGCACGCTGATCCACCACCTGCAAAAACCGCAGCAGCCGGTCCGGCCCCTTGTCGTACTCCCAGCGGTGGTTCCACAGCAGGTGCGGGCAGCGCCAGTTGACGGGCTCCCGGCGCTCGGCAAACAGCCGGTCTTCAATCGGTACCGGGATAATATCGGACTTGTCCCGCAAACCGGCAATCAGACCATTGGGTACGCCATCGGGCATCTGATCCAGAAAGTCCCGGGCGCCATCGTGAAAGCTGTCCCGGTTCCAGGCACTGTTGAACACAACGCGATCTGCCGCGATGGCACTGTACAGGTTCACCATCTGGGGCTCAGCCGAAGATCTCTGTTTGCTCGATACCGGGAAGGCAAACTGGTTCTCATGCATGTAGAGTACACAGGGCGTGTTGGCCAGGTGTGGGTGAAAACCGCGAATCGATGCCAGATCCACCATGGAGGTGGCAACGATCAGGTCCCAACGCTCCTGCAAGGCCGGTTCGTGCAGCCAGGTAACGGGGTTGCCACGAATGCGCCAACGGAAAAACCGTGGCGGCAATGCCAGCGTGCGCCAGTGATAATCGCCCAAAAGGTCGGTGAGCTGCTCCCGCCAGCGTTTGTGACTGGCGGCATCGTAGCCGGACAACAGCAGAATTCTGGGTTTTGCGTTCACGCAGCCGCTAACTCCTGGCACTGACAGGTGACGAGAAGCCGCTCGGCATCGGGGAAGGGACTTGATTTCTGATGGCATCGCACAACATCCGGAAATGCTAACAAACACCAGGAAACCGGTCAAAAACCAGACAGGATCAGCAGCAAACACCGAGTGGCCCCGGAACAACCTATGAAAGCACCCGAGTTCATGCGCGAAAACCCAAGGCTGGCCGCCTTTGCCATTTTGGCGACGGCAACGTCAGGCTTTGGGCAAACCTTCTTTTTCTCGGTGTTCGGCGGCGGCATCCGGGAAACCTTCAGCCTGCAGAACAGCAGCTACGGACTGATTTACAGCGCCGCAACCCTGGCCTCGGCGCTGCTGCTGCTCAAGCTTGGCCCGCTCACCGACCGCTGGTCCCTTGGCAAGGTCACCTCGCTGGCGGTGATGATTCTGGCTGCGGGTTGCCTCACCATCGCCCTGTCCCCCCACTGGCTGCTACTGGTGCCCGGTTTTCTGCTGGCCCGTCTGGGCGGCCAGGGGCTGATGGGGCACATCGGGCTGACCACCGCCGGCCGGTATTTTTCCCGTAACCGGGGGCGCATCATGGCGCTGACGTCCGGCGGCTTTCCGGTGGCCGAGGCCATACTACCCCTTTCCGCCGGCCTGATGCTGGCCATGACCGGCTGGCGAACACCCTGGTTACTGGCGGCCGGGCTGCTGATCGTCGCGCTATTACCCCTGCTGCTGTACCTATGCCGGGGCGCCGCTCACCCTGCCCGGCTATACCGCGATGACAATCTGCAGAATCTGTCCGGGCCTGCCCGGGACTTCACCCGCCACCAGGTCTTGAGAGATCGCGGCTTTTACCTGATCCTGCCGGCAGCCCTGATTGCCCCGTTTACCGTAACCGCCGTACTGTTTCACCAGTCTGCCTTCGCCGAGTTGCAGGGCTGGAGCACCCGGCATCTCGGAATTGCCTTTACCGGATTTGCTGCCGGCCATATCATCAGTCTGTTCTTCGGCGGCCCGCTGGTCGACCGTATTGGCGCCCAGCGGTCCCTGGGCTATGGCCTGCTGCCTATTTTCGGTAGCATGCTGGTGCTGGCCCTGACCGATGCCGCCTGGACTCCTAACCTGTACCTGGCTCTGTGCGGGGTCAGTCTGGGTTTTATTGGCGCTGCCGGCGGCGCCATCTGGCCGGAACGTTACGGTGTTCGCCATATCGGCGCGATCCGTTCCATGGCGCAGGCCAGCATGGTGTTTTCCACGGCGCTGTCGCCGGTTCTGGTGGGCGTGCTGCTGGATGCCGGGTTAACAACCACAGGGATCGGCCTTGTGCTGTCAGCGCTGATTCTGGCCAGTATTATTCTGGTTCGACTGGCACCAACACCGGCTTGATCAAACCCGGCCCTGATAACTGGAGAGGTAAACATGAACCCGGAACAACTGGAAAAGTTTCGTCAACTTCTGCTCAAGATGCAGGAAGAGCTGGTATCAACCAGCGAGGTACGTAATGAGTCCACCGGCACGGTGCACCTGGACCAGCAAAGTGTGGGCCGGCTGTCACGGATGGACGCCCTGCAAGGCCAGGCACTGGCAAAAGCCAGCCAGCAACGGGCCGAGCGACAGCTGAAAATGATTGAGGCTGCGTTGAAGCGGATTGAAAACGACGACTTCGGCGATTGCCTGGAGTGCGGCGAGCCGATCAATCCCAAGCGCCTGGAAGTCGACCCGACCACCCGGTACTGCATTGAATGTGCGAGCTAACGACGACGGCTCCCAAGGGCCCACAACCCGAATACCGGCCCCGGCAAAAGAAGTAACGCGACCCAGACGCCCCAGGCACTCCAAAGCGCACTGGTGAGCCAGATCGCCGGTAAGGTCAGCCCAAACCCGACCGCATTCATTACTGCCAGAGAAGATCCCACGATTTCTTTCGGCGCCGCCGCCGCGGCCAATGCAGAGAACTGCGGCG
Organism: Marinobacter sp.; assembly: GCF_014859525.1. Lineage (GTDB taxonomy): Bacteria > Pseudomonadota > Gammaproteobacteria > Pseudomonadales > Oleiphilaceae > Marinobacter. The sequence goes on along the minus strand of NZ_JACUUB010000031.1, from coordinate 1,071 downwards.
AATCCGCTATCACAGCAACCCCCCAAATCAGCAGCAAAGCGATCAGTAGCACTGGCGACATGCCGTTCAGCCAAGGGTAGAGCAGGCACACAGCCCCTGAGACCATCAGTGCCCGCCGCGCAACCCACTCACTGCCCAGGGTTCGACTGAGCCAACCACCGCCGATACAGCCGGCAGCGCCGATGCCGATCACCGCAAACGACAACCACGACACCAATGCCTGATCCTGCCCCAGACGATTCAATTCACGGGCAATCAGTAACGGCACCAGGGTCCAGAACGCATACAGCTCCCACATGTGGCCAAAGTAGCCACCAGCGACTGCCCGAAAATGGGGAATGCGCAGGGCCGCAAGCCCTTGGGTGACCGGCAGCCCGCCCTTGGCTTTCGGCAGGTGCGGCCCATCGCCCAGCAGGAACACCAGCAATCCGCCCGCCAGCGCGAGCACCGAAGCCGCCAGCAACGGCCATTCCCATGGCAGACCCAGCGTTGCGCCGCGCATCAGGTGAGGCAAGGCAGTGCCCAGGGTCAGCATGCCCACCAGCCAGGCCAGAGCCGTACCAGCGTATTTTGGTGTCCAGGCAATCACCAGTTTCATGCCCAAAGGGTAAATGCCGGCCAGGCACAGGCCGGTGGCGAACCTCAACAGGCTGTCCAGAGGAAACACCCCGGCCACGGTCACAAATGCGGCGTTCGCAACTGCTCCAAGCAGACTCGATACGAAGAAGATGCGGCTGGCGCCGAAGCGGTCGGCCAACCCGGTCACCGCCAGCGCAAGCGTGCCCGCAATAAAGCCCGCCTGAACAGACAGCGTGAGCCGGCCCAGATCCGATTCTGCCAGCCCCAGCTCAGCGGCCAGGGATAACCAGACCCCGTTGATGCTGAACCAGAGGGAGGTGCCGAAGAGTTGCGCCAGCACAATCACTGGCAGGGGAAAGCGCTTAAGTAACCCGATCATTTTATTGTCTTTGTTGCAGGTAGTTGGCGGAAGCCTAGCTCGCCGGCCAACCACCGGCCCATACTACTTTGGTGCCCGGCCGACTTTACCAAGGCAGCTCTTCACCGTTGCTG
>NZ_JACUUB010000004.1 GCF_014859525.1 Marinobacter sp. | reverse complement strand
AGCACTCATAATGCTGGGGTCGGCGGTTCGACTCCGCCCCTTGCTACCAGTATCCTGAAAGCCCGGTTCGAAAGAACCGGGCTTTTTTTCGTTCTGGCCTTTCTCCATTGAGAGCCCGATTACACGTTTTATAGCACAGGATAGCAGCCATGCCGGAATCCCTCGTGTCAGGACTGTCGCTGGACCGCCTTGAGCGCATCAGCCAGCACTTTGAACAGAACTATATCCAGCCCGGCAAACTGCCCGGTTTTGCGGCACTGGTTGCGCGACACGGCAAGATTGTCTGGAGGGAGACCGGAGGGCTGCGAGATGCAGAGCGCAACCTGCCCATGGAACAGGATACAGTGTTCCGTATCTACTCCATGACCAAGCCCATCACCTCCATCGCCATGATGCAACTGTATGAGCAAGGCAAATTCCTGCTGAACGACCCGGTGCACAAGTACCTCCCATCATGGCGGAACCTCAAGGTGTACAAGAGTGGCAGCTATCCGGACTTCAAAACCGGGCCGGCAACCACCACCATGACCATCCGGGACCTGATGACCCACACCTCCGGACTGACCTACGGTTTCACCGAGAGAACGGAAGTAGATGCGGCTTATCGCCAGTTGAAGCTGGACGGCAGCTCTATTCTGACCCTGGACAAGCTGGTAAACCGGCTCGCAGAATTGCCACTGGAGTTCTCACCGGGCACCGCCTGGAACTATTCCGTATCCACCGATGTACTGGGGTATTTGGTAGAACTGCTGTCCGGAAAGCCTCTGGATGAGTATTTCCGTGAGCACATTTTCGAGCCACTGGGCATGATCGACACCGGCTTTCACGTAACGCCAGAGCAACAGGACCGCTTTGCCGCCTGCTACCTGTACCAGCCTGGCGACACCATCAAGCTGCAAGACGACCCAGAGCGCTCCCGCTACCTGAAGGCACCCAGGTTCCTGTCGGGCGGCGGCGGCCTGGTCTCCACCATGGATGACTACTTCCGCTTCGCCCAAGCCCTTTGCCAGGGTGGGGAGTACCAGGGCCAGCGTATTATCGGGCGCAAAACCCTGGAATTCATGCGCATGAACCACCTGCCCGATGGCAAGGATCTGCCGGCGCTCTCAATTGGCGGCTTCAGCGAAACACCCTATGCCGGCAGCGGCTTTGGACTGGGCTTCTCGGTAAGAACCGATGTTGCCAAGTCTGCCACCATCGGTTCGGAAGGCGAATTCGGCTGGGGCGGACTGGCCAGCACCAGCTTCTTTGTCGACCCGGTGGAGGACATGGTGGTGATCTTCATGACTCAGCTGATGCCATCCTCATCCTACCCCATCCGCCAGGACCTTAGAGCACTGGTGTACGGTGCGCTAACCTAAATCAGCCGCAAGACACCTTCGTTTTCCTGCGGCAAAGACATAAGCGTATAACGCTTCAAGCTGTGCGCGGTCTCCATTGCCTGTGGCATACTCACCAGCCCAGACCAACCAAAAACAAACCACCAGCAAGGAATGTTGTGATGAAAGCGGAAACTCTCGCGCTACACGCCGGCTTCAAGAGCGACCCGACGACCAAGGCCGCTACAACCCCCATCTACCAGACCACCTCGTATACCTTCGATGACACCCAGCACGGTGCCGATCTGTTTGATCTGAAGGTTCAGGGCAACATCTATACCCGCATCATGAACCCGACCAATTCGGTTCTGGAAGAGCGTATGGCGGCCCTGGAAGGTGGCGTTGGCGCACTGGCGGTGGCGTCCGGTATGGCAGCCATCACCTACGCCCTGCAGACCATCTGCAAAGTGGGCAATAACATCGTCAGCACCAGCCAGCTCTACGGCGGCACCTACAACCTGTTCGCCCACTCATTGCCCAACCAGGGCATCGAGTGCAAGATGGTGCCGCACGATGATTTCGCGGCGGTGGAAAACGCCATCGACGACCAGACTCGCGCCCTGTTCTGCGAGTCTATCGGCAACCCGGCCGGCAACGTGGTGGATATCCAGAAGTGGGCAGAGATTGCCCATAAGCATGGTATTCCGCTGATCGTTGATAACACCGTGGCCACACCGTTCCTGTGCCGGCCGTTCGAGCACGGCGCCGATATCGTGGTGCACTCCCTGACCAAATACATTGGCGGCCACGGCACCACCGTCGCCGGCATTGTGGTGGATTCCGGCAAGTTCGACTGGAAAGCCAGCGCCGACAAGTTCCCGATGATGAACCAGCCCGACCCGTCCTACCACGGCGTGGTCTACACCGAAGCGCTGGGCGAAGCCGCCTTTATCGGCCGCTGCCGCGTGGTACCGCTGCGCAACACCGGCTCGGCCCTGTCGCCATTCAACTCGTTCCTGATCATGCAGGGGTTGGAAACCCTGGCCCTGCGCATGGAACGCCATTGCGACAACGCCCAGAAAGTTGCCCAGTTCCTGCAGGACCACCCAGCCGTCGAATGGGTAAATTACGCCGGTCTGGACAACAGCCCCTATAAGGCTACCTGCGACAAAATTTGCGGCGGCAAGGCCTCCGGTATTCTGAGTTTCGGCATCAAGGGTGGCCGCGAGGCCGGTGCCAGGTTCATCGATGCGCTGGACTTGATTCTGCGCCTGGTGAACATCGGCGATGCCAAATCTCTTGCCTGCCATCCTGCCACCACCACCCACCGTCAACTGGATGCGGACGAGCTGAAGAGCGCCGGTGTCAGTGAGGATCTGGTACGGCTGTCGATCGGCATTGAGCACGTAGACGACATCCTTGCCGACGTCACTCAGGCTCTGGACAAATCCCAGGCTTGATCTTGCTCAACCGGGTACGACCAATGTCGTGCCCGGCACCCCCGTGATTGTCCGTATCTGCCTTGTATCTGCCCGCCCTGCCGATTAACCTTTAACGTTATTCATACCTTGATCAGAGAGCTCCCGGCCAAATGAGCGACAGCGCAAAGCCCCGCATTATCAGTGGTTCCAAATTCCGTAACGAGCATGGCTTCGCCGCCATCAAGGACGGCGTGAAACGATCCGCCGCCAGCACGGAAGACAAACCCCTGGAGCGCAAGCCCAAATGGCTGAGAGCCCGAATGCCCGGAGGCGAACGTTACGACGCTGTGCGCCGGAATGTGTCGGAGCATCGCCTGAGCACCGTATGCCAGGAATCCCACTGCCCCAATATCGGTGAGTGCTGGACCAACGGCACCGCGACCATCATGGTGATGGGCTCAGTCTGTACTCGTGCCTGCAAGTTCTGCGCGGTCGATACCGGCAACCCGAAAGGCTGGCTCGATGCAGAAGAGCCCGAGAATACCGCCAAATCGGTGGAATTGATGGGGCTGCGCTACATCGTTTTGACCTCGGTTGACCGGGACGACCTGGACGATGGCGGCGCCGCACACTACGCCGCCTGCGTGTCGGCCATCAAGCAACGCACACCGGAAGTCGCGGTAGAAGCCCTCACCCCGGATTTTGATGCTGTGATGAGCGATGTCGAGAAAGTGGTGGATTCTGGCCTCGACGTGTTCGCTCAAAACGTGGAAACCGTCAAACGCCTGACCAGCAAAGTGCGCGATCCGCGCGCCGGCTATGAGAAAACCCTGAGCGTACTGGCTCACGCCAAAAAGCATCGTCCGGATGTGCTCACCAAAACCAGCCTGATGCTGGGGCTTGGCGAAACCGAAGAAGAAGTTCTGCAGACCATGGATGACCTGCGCGCCATCGACGTTGACATCCTGACCCTGGGCCAGTATCTGCGGCCCACCCCGAACCACCTTGCGGTCGAGCGTTACGTCACCCCGGAAGAGTTCAACCGCTACCGGGAAATCGGACTGGAGAAAGGCTTTATGGAAGTGCCCTCCGGCCCCATGGTCCGCTCCAGTTACCGCGCGGACAGGGTGTTCGACAAAAACAACCTGGGGCTGGCTGTGCCCGAAGTGCCGCAGTCTGCCAACGCCGTGCAAATCCCGGTGAAGGCCATCGACTGATGGCGCCCATGCTGACCCTGCTGCGAAACATCCGCCAGAAGCATCCTGTTAAATCTCTCGAACAAGCAGCCTCAAAGGTCACAGTTCACTGAGGTTTGTGGCAAACTCTGCACTCGTTTTTTAAGCAGAGCCGTTATTCATGAACCGCCTTGGCGCCCTTTACGATCGTTTTATCCTTCCTCACCCCTGGATTGTACTGATTCTGTTCGGTGTACTGCTGGCGGTAGCCGCTCTCCGCTTTGATCAATTCCGACTGGACGCCTCGGCCGAATCCCTGGTTCTGGAGAACGATCGCTCACTGGAACAATACCGGCAGGTCAACCGGGTGTTCACCACCTCCGATGACTTTCTGGTGGTCACCTACACCGCACACGAAGACCTGTTCACGGACACCGGCCTGGGCCACTTCCGGTCGTTGCGAGACAAACTGGCGGCCCTGTCGGCTGTGAGCTCGACCAACAGCATTCTTAGCGTTCCCCTGTTGCACAGTCCGGACCTGACGCTAGACACAGTCGACAGTGAGATCAAGACACTGGATGCCGATGACGTTGCACCAGAGACCGCACGCCAGGCGCTGCTCAACAACCCCATGTACCCCAACTTGCTGATCAGTGAAGACGCCGGCACCACCGCCATTCAGGTAAACCTGCCAACGCCCGAACGCTATTTCCAATTATTGAATCAGCGCGATGAGCTGAGGGACAAGGTCGATGCCGGCACGGCCGATGCCCATGATCGGCGGCAACTGGAACAGGTCAGCCAGGAGTTTATCCGCTACACCGACACCCTCGGTAAAGAGCGGGATGCCACCATCGCTGAAGTACGAGTCATTCTTGACGAGTATCGTGATCGAGCGACCATCCATTTGGGCGGCGTGCCCATGATCGTTTCCGATATGATCCGGTTCATCCAGAACGACTTGTCTACCTTTGGTTTGGGCGTGCTGGCGTTTCTGTTGCTGACCCTTGCCATCATCTTTCGGCAATGGCGCTGGGTTCTGGTGCCCCTGCTCTGCTGCAGCTTAACCGTCTGGCTGATGATCGGCTTTCTGGGCTGGGCTCAGTGGCCCGTTACCGTGATCTCATCCAACTTCGTATCGCTGCTGTTAATCATGACCCTGTCGCTCACCATTCACTTGATCGTGCGTTACCGGGAATTCCAGCACGACGAGCCGGAGGCAGAACCAGGGAGTGTTCTGCGCCGAACCATCATGGCCATGATCAAACCCTGCTTCTACATGGCCATCACCACCATTGTCGCCTTCGGCTCTCTGACCTTTAGCGGCATCCGCCCGGTGATCGACTTTGGCTGGATGATGACCCTGGGCCTGGCCGTTGCCTTCGTGATCACCTTCCTGATTTTTCCGGCACTGCTCAGCCTGCTGCCACCCCCTCTGGACCAGTGCGTCGCGTCTGATCGCGTTCCCTTTACCGACGCCTTCGCACGCTTTACCGAACATTTCGGTGGCACAGTCCTGGTGGGCTCCGGGGTGATTGCCGTGTTGTGTGTGATCGGCCTGAGCCGGTTGACCGTGGAAAACAGCTTTATCGACTACTTCAAATCGTCCACCGAAATCCATCAGGGCATGGTCGTCATTGATGATCGGCTTGGAGGCACCTCGCCGCTGGACGTGGTGATCACCGATCAACCGGTTCCGGAAAACGTCAATGACGACCCGTTTGCCAGCGACTGCGACCCATTTGTTGAGGACTGCGATGAAGAGGAGTACCGCGATACCTGGTACACCTATCAGAAAATGCGGCAACTCGGCCAGGTACATGATTTTCTGGATAGCCTGCCAGAAACCGGCAAGGTACTATCGATCAGCACGACACTAGACCTGCTCGCTCAGATCAATTCGGGCAAACGCCTTAACGCACTGGAACTGGCCTTTGTCCCGGCGGCTGTGCCGGCAGATCTGCAAGAGATCCTGCTAACGCCTTACATCTCGGAAGAGCAAAAGCAGGCCCGCTTCAGCATTCGGATTCTTGAAACCATGCCCGACCTGCGCCGGCAAGATCTGCTGGACCGCATCCACACTCACCTTACCACCGAGCTGGGATACGACGACGACCGCATTCAGCTGTCTGGCATGACCGTTATGTACAACAATATGCTGCAAAGCCTGTTCGATTCCCAAATCAAAACCATCGGTGTGGTATTCGCCGCCATTATGGTGATGTTTCTGATTCTGTTCCGCTCAGTAACACTGGCCTTGATCGGCATGGCACCCAATTTGATTGCGGCAGGCTCTGTCCTGGGTCTGATGGGCTGGCTGGGTATTCCTCTGGACATGATGACCATCACCGTTGCCGCCATCACCGTGGGCATCGCGGTTGACGATACCATCCACTACATTCACCGCTTCAAAACCGAGTTTGTGAAAGACGGCGACTACCTGGCCACGATGCATCGCTGCCATCGCAGCATCGGCCAGGCCATGTTCTTTACGTCCCTGACCATTATTTCCGGATTTTCGATTCTGGTGCTGTCGAACTTCATTCCGACCATCTACTTTGGCCTGTTCACAGGTTTCGCCATGTTCATGGCATTACTCGGCTCTCTCACCTTGCTGCCAAGGCTGATCATCCTGACCAGGCCCTTCCCCTCTCCATAACAAAAAAACCGCCAGGGCAAGGCTCTGGCGGTTTTTTGTATAACAACGTGGTTTGCCGCAGGCTGTCTTCAGCGCCGGCACGTCACACTGTTGCTGGCCAGATTACTGGCCCGGCTGCATCATTTGTTGCTGTTGCATCTGACGCTGCATTTCCTGCATACGACGATCCAGCTCATCACGCTGCTCTGCGGTGAAGACGGCATCAACACGGGCCTGCATGAGTGCAGACAGGGCCGCAATCTCACCAGTTACATCACCCAGCTCTTTGGCATTTTCGCGAATTGCCGATTCACTGTAGTCGGCCTTGATTTCAGCCTGCAAAGCCTGCTGCAGTCCCTGTGCGTTTTGGCGCAACGAACCGATCTCTCCTTCCATTTCATCAATGATGCCGCGAATTTCGGTCTGCTGAGTATCAGACAACCCTACCATTTCGGCCAACTGGGCTACCTGATCAGGCTGGCCGGGTGCAGCCTGCTGGGCGAACGCGGGCATTGAAAGGCTAAAGGCTACCAGTGCAGAACCGATGATCTTTACAAGCTTCATAGAAATCTCCAAGTCGCCGGCAGCCAAGCTTTAACCGCCGGATTGCGTTGCTTTAAGTACTCAAGGCTGTACACCCTAAAACATTCCGGCACCGGATTTCACCCCGACATCCCTTCTTTTTGTACATACTTCCAAAAAAATACCGGCCTGCCCGCAGCACACGGGGGCAGGCCGGTATATGAAAATTTAGTCATTCCCCTGCATAATGGCGCCTTCAAACAGCAAGCGGAGCGAATATCATGGCTATTAACTGGTTTCCAGGGCATATGCACAAGGCCCGAAAGGAGATCAAAAAAGTCATGCCTCAGATGGATCTGATCATCGAGGTTGTTGACGCCCGCATCCCGTTCAGCAGTGAGAATCCGCTCGTACCGTCTTTACGGGGCGACACCCCGCTGATCAAAGTACTGAACAAAAGAGATCTGGCAGACCCTGCTGTCACCGAGCAGTGGCTCAAATGGATCGAACAGGAACGCGGTGTTCGCGCCATCACCCTGACCCATAATCAACGGCAGGAGGCTCTGGGCATCCTCAAGCTTGCCGAAGAGCTGACACCCAACCATGATCGGCAAAAGAGTGCTCTCCGGGTGATGATCCTCGGCATTCCTAATGTCGGCAAATCGACTCTGATCAATACATTGGCGGGGCGGTCGGCGGCAAAAACAGGCAATGAGCCCGCCGTTACCCGAGCTCAACAAGCCATTAAGCTCCCCGACAACGTCCTGCTTTACGATACCCCGGGCTTTTTATGGCCAAAACTGTCACCCGAGGCCTGCGGCTACCGTCTTGCCATCACCGGGGCCATTCGCAGCGCGGTGCTGGACTTTGAAGATGTGGCCATGTTTGAGGCCGACTTTCTGATCAAGGCTTATCCAGAGCTGGTTATGACCCGTTACGGGCTCGACGAGCAACCTGTTGATGGCCTGGGCCTGATGGATGCCATCGCAGGCAAACGCAAGTTCTTCCGCCGCGGCGGCATTCCGGATCTCCACAAAGTGTCTGAAATTCTGCTGAACGAGCTCAGGGCTGGTACGATTGGACGAGTTTCGCTGGAAACTCCGGCAATGGTTGAGAAAGAACTACTGGAAACAAAAGCCCGGGAAGAAGCTGAAGCCGCCGAAAAGGCCGCTCGCACAGATGAAAGGAAAAAACGATCCCGCTGACCGACCGAGGCCAGGCCCGGCATTGCCCGTAAGCGTTTACGCCTAAAAGCTACTCATAACGCTATGCTTTTTTGCTATACTTGACGTCAGTCAATGGAGAGATGGTTAATCCGCTATGGCCCAGGCAATACAACTGCATCAAGTGACATCCCTCAAGGCCTCATGCAACCAGTGCAGCTTGAGCAATCTTTGCCTGCCGCTGGCCATTGAGGAAAACGATCTCGACCGACTGGAAGACATCGTTCAGCAGGGGCGAATCTACAACCGCGGCGAGCACATTTTTGACCAGAGCACTCAGGTCAGGTCCTGCTTTGCGGTTAAGAGCGGCTCGATCAAGACGTCCATCATCAGTGAAAACGGTGAAGAGCAGGTAACCGGTTTTTTCATGCCCGGCGAACTGGTGGGTCTGGACAGCATGAGCAGCGAGAACTACGCCTGTACGGCCAAAGCGCTTGAGCGCACGAGCATCTGCGAATTTCCGGTCAATAAACTGGAAGAATTAACGCTCAAGCTGCCTGAACTCCAGCACCATATGTACCACCTGATGAGCCAGGAAATCCAGAATAGCCATCAGCTAGCGATGCTGCTAAGCAAGAACACGGCCGAGGAGCGGATCGCCGCCCTCTTGTTGTCACTTTCCAGCCGGTTCCGCCGCCGCAAAATGTCGCCAACCAATTTCAGCCTGCCTATGGCGAGAAACGACATCGCCAACTTCCTTGGCCTTGCCGTGGAAACGGTCAGCCGAGTGTTCACGCGTTTTCAGAACCAGGGGATCATCCGCGCACGGGGCCGTGAGGTGGAGCTTCTGGATGTTGAAGCCTTACAGATGGTCACACGGGATTTCGCAAGGCAAGGCGGCCAGTAACCGCTTCGCAGAGCCCGTTTTCACCTAAAAGAGCCGGCACCCTCAGGAGGGACTCGCCGGCTCTTTTTGTTGAGAAACGTCTGCTCTTGCCTTCAGCAGAGCCACTTCTTCCAACAACCAGGTTCGCCACGGCAACTGTTTGATCCCAAACGTATTCTTGATTTTGCTGCACACCATCGTGGTGTTCACCGGCTCCAGATGCGCCCAATCCGGCACCTCATCAACAATCCGGATGCCTTCAGGAATGCCAGGCATCCCGGTAATCGCCAGCCCAAGTTCGTAAAGATTGACTTCCTCAGCGCCGGCGTACTGATAGGTGCCCCATGCTTCGGCTCCGCAGTCTACCTGCAACACTACGGCGGTAATCACACGAGCCAGGTCTTGCACTGCGACCGGCTGCCCCAGACAACGGCCAGGCAAAAACAGCCCGTCACTGCCGGTCGCGCTCTTCTGAACCTTCTGAACAAAACGAGCAAGACTCCAGCCCGTTCGAAGAATGATGTGCCTCGGCAAAATCGTTCGTAGCGCCTGCTCACACTCCCACTGCCATCGACCTAATTCATTCATCGGCTGGCCTGGGTTAGATGCTATGTAGGCCGCTTGTTTTCGGCCATCAAACACATAACAGGACGACAACTGAATCAGCGCCATTGCCTTATCACGGGCGTACTCCGCCAGCGCCAAGGGTAGTGAAAAGGCCACCTGATGGGTCGCCTCGCGATCGCGCTCGGCCTTTTCCGGATTCACCAGCCAGAGTGCGTTAACGATGAGCTCGGTATCGCCCGGAATCCAGCTTTCCAAGGCATGCAAATCAACATTGGCCGGGTCGCTCACCAGCAACGGGCTGACCTGTAGATGCGTGTTGCGCAGCCGCTCCAGAAGCACCTTGCCCAGCGGGCCATAGTCGTGAACCACAAGTACATGCACGTTAAATCACCGCCTCCGGAATATCACTGATGTGACGGGCGCAATCCATCACCCAGGCCAATGGCTCGGACAACGGATTTGCTGCACTATCATGCAGCCTGAAACGCCGGTGTTAAAAAGAAGTCTCACTGACGAGCATACAACAACAGGAACCTCTATGCTGAAACAACAAAGCCACATCGTGGCCCCCATTCCTGACGAGCTGCGCACACGAGCCCTGTATACCGTCTGCGAGCTGAAGGAACGCGGCAAAGCCGATAAACAAGCCATCGACAAACTGTTCGACCTGATTGTAGAGCTGACCGAACAAGGCCTCGATTTCTTTTTTCTGGAGCCTCTGCGCCGTCTTAACGCCGGCAGCATGATGATGGGCATGGCCAAAATGGGTATCGGCAGCATGCTCAAGGGCAGCAAAATGGTCGTTCACAAGGTACTGAAGAAGCTGGATGACCGCAGCCTGGCTGCCATTCTCGATTTTATTGAAGAAATCATCCACGAACCTGAAACCCACTGACTCCATCCAGGACGGCCCGGGAGCTGTCGATCAAAGACAGATTCTGGGCACCCTTGCGGTAACGCCGGTCAACAGTTCGTACCCTATCGTGCCGGCACAGGCTGCCACTTCATCCACGCCCACCGTCGGCCCCCAGAGCTCTACCGCATCTCCTTCACGGGCCTCTGGCGCTTTGGTCAGGTCTACTGCCAGCATATCCATCGATACCCGCCCAAGCAGGCGAACACGCTGGCCACCAATCGCAGCGGGCGTGCCGGTGCCGGCATGGCGAGGGTAGCCGTCACCGTAGCCGATGGCCACCATGCCCATCCGGGTGTCGGTCTCCGCCACCCAGCTGGCACCGTAACCCACGGATTCTCCAGCACGGACCATGCGGGTGCTGATTAACGGTGCCTGCAGTGTCATGACCGCCCGCAAGCCCAGCTCTGCGCCGGTTGCACCAATCATCGGCGACGCTCCATACAACATAATCCCGGGGCGGCTCCAGTCATAGAGGCACTGCCCGGCACGAAAATGCGCAGCAGAGTTGCCCACACTGCGCATCAGATCAGGCCAGGCCGCCGTGGCAGCGTCAAAACACCGGGTTTGCTCGTCGGTCATCGGGCTCTCGAGATCGTCAGCACAGGCGAAGTGAGTAACAAAACCCAACAGCTGGGCCCGTTGCCCCCCGGCATCCAACGTGTTCATCAGGGCCGGAAGCTCGTCAGGGCGAAAACCCAGCCGGTTCATCCCCGTGTTCACCTTTAACCAAAATGTTGGTGTCGGACCGCCAGCGGCAAGCCACTGCAATTGTTGGGTACTGTGCAGCACCGGCTCAAACCCTTGCGCCTGGCAGTCAGCCAGGTCACCACGGGCATGAACACCCTGCAATAACACCACTGGCTGGGTCAGACCGCTATTGCGGATAGCAAAGGCCTCTTCAATACAGGCAACAGCGTACTTTTCCGCATCATTTGCCAGCGCACTGGCAACGGCTGTAATCCCATGGCCGTACCCGTCAGCTTTGATGACTGCCATAGTCCGGGCGATACCGGCCTTTTCGCGGGCGAGCCGATAGTTGAATCGGAGCGCGTCAAGATCGATATGGGCGACAGTACTGCGCGGCATTAATAATCCCCACCGTAATCTCCGTAATCCCCGTGCGCCAGGTCTTCAAATTTGGTGTATTTGCCAATAAACGCCAAGCGGATGGTGCCGATCGGACCGTTCCGCTGCTTACCGATAATGATTTCGGCAATGCCCTTGTCCTGGGTGTCTTCGTTGTAGACCTCATCACGATATACGAACATGATGACGTCTGCGTCCTGCTCGATCGCACCCGACTCACGGAGATCCGAGTTGATCGGCCGTTTGTTGGGCCGCTGCTCCAGGCTTCGGTTGAGCTGGGACAACGCCACTACCGGGCAGCTCAGCTCTTTTGCAATCCCCTTGAGAGAGCGTGAAATTTCTGAAATTTCTGCGGTACGGCCTTCGGAGTTACCGGGCACCCGCATCAGCTGCAGATAATCGACCATGATCAGGCCGATCTTGCCATCGTTTTCCCGGGCAACTCGCCTGGCCCGGGAGCGCATCTCGGTAGGGCTCAGGCCAGGGGTGTCGTCAATGTAGAGCGGCTTGTCTTTGAGCAGACTGACCGCAGACGTCAGGCGGGGCCAGTCGTCTTCATCCAGCTTACCGCTGCGCACCTTGGACTGATCGATACGTCCGAGCGATGACAACATACGCATGGCCAGCGCATCTGCGGGCATTTCCATACTGAACACCAGGATCGGTGTGCTGGTACTGATCAGGGCGTTCTCAACGATGTTCATGGCAAAGGTGGTCTTACCCATCGAGGGCCGCCCTGCCACGATGATCAAATCGGCCGGCTGCATACCCGAGGTCTGGTCATCCAGATCCCTGAAGCCGGTGGTCAGGCCGGTAGTCTGCTCACCAGACTCAAACAACTCCTCGATACGACTCAACGCCGTGGCAAGAATCGGGTTGATCGACTTGGGCCCGGAGCCTTCTTTGTTACGGGATTCTGCAATCTGGAATACGCTACGCTCAGCTTCGTCCAGTATTTCTGCGCTTTTGCGACCCTGAGGATTAAATGCAGAGTCTGATATGGCCCCGGAAACAACCAAAAGCTGACGCAGAATTGACCGTTCCTTGACGATCTCGGCATACGCTTTGATGTTAGAGGCACCCGGTGTTTTCTCCGCCAACTCAGCCAGGTAAGGCAAGCCCCCGGCATCTTCGATGTCACCGGCACGCTCAAGAAATTCAGCAAGCGTGACAACGTCAAGCGGCTCATTCTCACTGGCGAGACGTTCCACCGCACCAAAGATCAGCTTGTGATCCTGACGATAGAAGTCCACCGCCGAAATAATCTCGGAGATCTCATCAAACCGCCGATTGTCCAGCATCAGACCGCCAAGCACCGCTTGTTCCGCCTCTACAGAGTGAGGGGGCACCTTGATGCGACTGGTTTCCGGATCAATTGACGCAGATTTGAACGTGGGGTTCGCCATAAACACCAGACAAGTATGAAATGATTAAACAGGAGGACAAGAATACCAGAAAGCAACGGGCCCGAAACCGTTTCCGGCTCGGGCCCGTTTCAGAATGCTAACGCCAAGGGCCTTATCATTCTAAATGATCAACAAATCGTGGCGACCGATTACTCGGCAACAACCGCCAGCTTGATGGTCACTTCAACGTCTGAGTGCAGCTGCAGCTCGATGTCGTACTCACCGGTAACCCGCAGCGGGCCTTCTGGCAGACGAACCTCGCTCTTCTCGACCTCGGTGCCGCCAGCAGAAACAACTTCTGCAACATCACGAACACCAATAGAGCCGAACAGCTTGCCTTCTTCACCAGCCTTGGAGGTGATGGTGAAGGATGCACCTTCCAGAGCTTCAGCGCGAGCCTGGGCAGTTGCCAGCTTTTCAGCGGCCACTTTTTCCAGCTCAGCGCGACGCTCTTCGAACGCCTGTACGTTTGCGGCCGTGGCAGGAACAGCTTTGCCATACGGCAGCAGGAAATTACGACCGTAACCGGCCTTAACTTTTACCTTGTCGCCCAGAGAGCCAAGGTTTGCTACTTTCTCGAGCAGAATAACTTCCATCTCGTTAACCTCTTCGTGCTTTATTCAGCCGGCCCGGCGGGCTTTATGCGCCCCCGGATATCCAGCCAGCTATCCACAAAAGCCAGAACCAATAACAGCATCATCAGACTTGGACCCAGCAGCACCAGCGCAATGTAAAACATTGCCAGCCAGTTGCCACTCCACTGCTTACGACCAACCGCACCGTGGACCACCGCCAGTCCTGCAATGAACAACGGAGTTCCCGCCGCCCAGACCAGAAGCATGGAGTTAAGCCCCAATACCGGGCCCATCACCATGGTGATCACACACACAACCGCAATCGCTGGCGACAACCGCAGGGCATGAAATTCCTTGCGGAATCCACCGGGGTTATAAAGCCCCGCCTGCCATGCCCTCGCCAGCATCGTCATACCGATCGCTGTGGCGAAGTAAGTGCCTGCCATACTTGCGTTCATGGTGTCCCGGATGATCAGCTCAAGATCGCTGCCCAAAGACCGGGCCACTTCGGCATTGTATTGCTCGTAAAACCCGACACCCGCCTGAACCAGTTCGTCCAGCAGCGCCGGATACATCACGGGCAACAACAACCCGGTCAGTATGGCCAGAAAAGCACCAGACAACAGTGCTCTCTCCCAGGCATGCGTTGTTCTGAGAATAGATGCCATCAGCATCACCTGCAGCAACACCACCAGCGATGTCGGATCCTGACCGTAAACGGCCCAACCCAACGCGGGCATTAATGCCCACAGGCCGATGTTCAGCCCCTGCCGGATACCCAGTCTCAGAATGACCAGGCCAATAACCGCTGCGCCAATCCAGAACAACAGAGGTACTGCAGTGGTAACTGCGGCAACCCCGCCGGCCTGCAGGGGACCGCGCATTACAAATTGTGCCAGTGCACGCATGGTCCCGGGTCCTGTCTGTCTGTACTTAGTGGTCGTGGCTATCCGTATACGGCAGCAGTGCCAGGTAGCGGGCGCGCTTGATAGCGGTAGCCAGCTGACGCTGATAACGTGCTTTGGTGCCGGTAATACGGCTGGGCACGATTTTGCCGGTTTCAGTGATGTAGCCTTTCAGGGTGTCGAGATCCTTGTAATCGATCTCTTTAACACCTTCTGCCGTGAAACGGCAGAATTTACGACGTCTGAAAAAACGAGCCATAACGTAACTCCTAACTCCGGTTAATTACTCTTCTTCGTCCTGGGAATCATCGCTCTGACGATTGTCAGAATCGGCTGAACGACGTGGACGCTCATCCCCGCCAGAACGACGGTCCTCACGGGACTCGGCGGCCTTCATCGGAGACATGTCAGTAACCGCCTCGTCACGACGCAGAATCAGTTCGCGGATGATGGCATCGTTGAACCGGAAGTTATGAGTCAGCTCGTCCATAGCGGCTTGTGAACATTCAGCGTTCATCAGCACGTAGTGAGCTTTGTGAATCTTGTTGATCGGGTAAGCCAGGTGACGACGGCCCCAATCTTCCAGGCGATGTACCTTGCCGCCATCTTCAGTGATGACGCTGGTATAACGCTCGATCATAGCGGGCACCTGCTCGCTCTGATCCGGATGTACCATAAATACGATTTCGTAGTGACGCATGAGTTCTCCCTACGGTTTGAACAGCTTCCTTCTGCGGCGGGCGCGGTAAGCCCCGTTCCCGAGCATGAAAGCAAGGAGGTGACAGCAAAGCTGCCGGCTTCTTTTGCTTTAGCGGCAAGACCTTATCAAAGACGGCCCCGCCAAAAGCGAGATCTTGCACACCTGACTTCAGACAATACAAAACCACCCCTCGCAAAAGGGGTCACGTATTCTATGCGCATGGGGGAGGTTGTGCAAGACTTAACCGAGCCGCTGGCGCAGGGCCTCATACAGGCAGACGCCGGTCGCCACCGACACATTCAAACTATCAACATGCCCCTGCATGGGAATGTTGACCAACTGATCGCAGTGCTCACGCGTCAGCCTGCGCATGCCCTTGCCTTCTGCACCCATAACCAAAGCCACCGGGCCTTTGAAATCAGCCTGATACAGACTGGCGTCAGACTCCCCGGCGGTTCCGATCAGCCAGACACCCTGATCTTTCAGCTCTCGCAGAAACCGGGCGAGGTTGGTCACTCTGACAAAGGGCACGGTCTCTGCCGCGCCACAGGCCACTTTTCTGGCCACCGGTGTCAATGAAGCAGACTTGTCTTTCGGCACAATCACCGCCTGCACCCCAACGGCATCGGCCGTGCGCAGGCAGGCGCCCAGGTTATGGGGGTCGGTCACACCATCCAGAACCAGCAGAAACGGCGGCTTGTTACTGGCCGCCAACTGAGCCATCAGGTCCGCCTCGGTCCATTCACGGCTTTCGCTGACCGCCGCCACCACACCCTGGTGGACGCCACCAACCCGCTCATCCAGTTCCCTGCGATGCACCACCTTCCAGCGCACACCCAAACCATCGAGCGCATCGGTTACCGACTTTACACGCTTATCCTGACGACCGGTCTGAATCCAGACCTGCTGCAGCCGCTCCGGCTCTCGCTTGAGCACCGCATCCACAGCATGCCAGCCAAATACATATTCATGAGACACTAACGATTACTTCCTGTGCAACGAATCACGATCGGCTTTTGCGCTTTCTGCCCGAGGCAGACGGCTTACCTTTGCCGGCACTCCGGGACGCTTCTCTGGCGGCTTCTGACGCCAGCCTGTCTTTGGCGCTTCCGGATTTGCCTCGCTTGCCACCTTTACCCGCTCGATCACCCTTATTACGGGTTTCGCGCTTGGAGAGGTCCAGGGCATCACGGTCTTCGGTGCGCTTTTTCGGTGTGCTGACCAGCTCCAGGTCAATTTTCCGGTCTTCCATGCCTACCCGAACAACCCGCACCCGCACTTCATCACCCAGGCGGAAGCTCACCGCCGTGCGCTCACCAATCATCCGATGCTTGGCCGCATCGTGATGGAAGTAGTCACCACTCAAGGTCGACACATGCACAAGACCTTCGATGTAGATTTCTGACAGCTCCACAAAGAAACCGAAAGGCGTCACCGCAGCAATAACACCGTCGTGCTCCTGGCCCACGTGATCCCGAAGGAATTCGCACTTGAGCCATGCCATGACATCGCGCGTTGCATCATCGGCGCGCCGCTCGGTCATCGAACAGTGCTCACCCAGCTGTTTCACTTTAGCGAAATCGTAGGGATACACCGCCAGCTCGGAATCAGACACCTTGGGCGAGACCACATCCTTCTGCACATCCGGATTATGAATCCGGGATTTGATGCCCCGATGCACAATCAGGTCCGGGTAACGCCGGATCGGCGAGGTGAAGTGAGCATAGCTGGCAAAGCCAAGACCAAAATGACCGCCCTCTTCCGGGCTGTACACCGCCTGACTCAGCGATCGCAACATCACCATCTGGATGACATTGGCGTCTGCGCGGTCGGCCACCTGGGCCAGAAGCTGCTGGTAATCGGCCGATGTCGGCTTGTCACCACCGCCCAACTGAAGCCCCAGTTCGCCGAGGAACAGCCGGAGATTGCTCAAACGCTCTTCAGAAGGCCCATCGTGCACCCGATACAGCGAAGGCACCTCATGCTTTCTGAGGAATCGGGCCGTGGCCACGTTGGCGCACAACATGCACTCTTCAACAATCTTGTGGGCGTCGTTGCGGTGCACCGGCACAATTTCTTCAATCTTGCGCTCAGCGTCAAAAACGATCTTGGTTTCCGTGGTTTCAAAATCGATGGCGCCCCGCTCGGTACGCGCACGACGAAGCAGTTTGTAGAGCTCGTAAAGGTTGTGCAGGTGCGGCAGCAAATCTGCGTAATGGGCACTCAGCTTGTAACCCTGCTCTGTGTCGGGGTGCTCCAGCATGGCGCTAACCTTGTTATAGGTCAGCCGTGCATGGCTGCGCATCACCGCCTGATAAAAGGTGTAGCCACTGATATTACCAGCAGCGCTGATGGTCATGTCGGCCACCATACACAACCGATCCACACCCGGATTCAGCGAGCACAGACCGTTGGAGAGCTTCTCCGGCAGCATCGGAACAACATGGTCCGGAAAGTACACCGAGTTGCCACGCTGGATAGCCTCTTCATCCAGCGGCGAACCCGGGCGCACGTAATGGGACACATCGGCAATGGCGACCACCAGTCGATACCCGCCGCGGGGGCGTGGCTCGCAATATATCGCGTCGTCAAAATCCCGGGCTGTTTCATCGTCAATAGTGACCAGGCGCATATTGCGGATATCTACCCGGTTCGCCTTGTCTTTTTCAGTGACCTCTTCGGCGATACCCGAGGTTTGCTCACCCACCGCAGATGGCCAGCTGTGAGGAATGTCATAGGCGCGGATAGCCACGTCGATTTCCATTCCAGGCGCCATGTGCTCCCCGAGCACTTCCAGTATGCGGCCCGTGGGCTGGGTGCGCACCGTGGGCTGGCGCATAATTTCCACGACCACATACTGACCGTGCACAGCCTTACCAGCGTGCTCATCTGGCACCAGAATCTCATGGTTGATGCGCGCATTCTCTGGCACCACGAAGGCTATGCCGCTTTCTTTGAAGAACCGGCCGACGGTCTGCTGCGTGCGGTATTCCAGCACCTCGACAATGACACCCTCACGACGACCACGATCATCCACCCGATCAACCCGGGCGGCTACCCGGTCACCGTGAAACACCTGACGCATCTGACGCGCCGTCAGGAACAGGTCCGAGCCGCCGTCATCAGGAATCAAAAACCCGAAGCCATCCCGGTGCCCGACAATCTTGCCCGTGACCAACTCAGCCTCTTCTATGGGCAAAAATGCATCCCGGCGATTGCAGATCAACTGACCGTCGCGACACATGGCGATAAGGCGCCTGCGCAAGGCCTCAATACCTTCTTCAGAACTTTGCCCCAGCTCCTGACACAAGGTCTCATGGGTAGCCGGCGCACCACGCTCTTTCAGGTGATTGAGAATAAATTCCCGACTCTGGATCGGATTATCGTACTTCTGGGCCTCGCGCTCGGCGTGAGGGTCCCGTCCTTCTTTGTTACTGGAAACCATTCGGATCCTTGTCATTCAAGCCGCAAATCAGCGCGGCGATATTCATTGTGCCAACAGTATAACGTCGGTACGGCAAACGTGCCTAACCAGGGCGCAATTTATAGGCATAAATACGCCAAAAACTTTTTTCCAAAAATGTTTGACAGCTTATAAGGGAATTATTAAAGTACGCGCCATCGGTTGAGGGCAAACCTCACTGATGTGGCAGAAACGCTCAGTTTTCAATAAACTAACAGCAAATCTGCAAATCACCTGCCGAGGTGGTGAAATTGGTAGACACGCTAGCTTCAGGTGCTAGTGCTCGCAAGGGCGTGGAGGTTCAAGTCCTCTCCTCGGCACCATTTCCTTCCCCAGGAAGTGGAAAAGATACCAACACGAACACCTCGAAAGCGATAACCGCATCCGGCACCCAGAGCTGCGACACGGACACCCAAGCTCACTCTTCCGCCAGAAAACCAACGAGATAATCCGACAGGGTCTGATACTGATAGTCCACCCTGGCAGAACAATTCCGCCGAAATAGAGAGATCGGAGGCACCCGCGGGCAGATCCTGCCCCCGCCTGGAATCCGCCGGTCAGAACGACCGGGCCACGATCTCTTTCATGATTTCGTTGGTACCGGCATAGATGCGCTGTACCCGCGAGTCTGCCCAGGCCCGGGCAATGGGGTATTCCCACATGTAGCCGTAGCCACCATGCAACTGCACGCACTCGTCCATCACTTTGCACTGCAGATCGGTGGTGTGCTGCTTGAGCATGGCGGCGGTGGGGATATCCAGCTTCTTGTCCAGATGCAGTTCCAGGCAGCGGTCGGTAAACACCCGAGCTGCGGTGATTTCGGCTTTCAGTTCTGCCAGCTTGAAGCGGGTGTTCTGGAAGGCGATGACCGGCTTGCCGAAGGCTTTGCGCTCTTTCACGTAATCCAGGGTCCACTGCCAGGCAGCTTCGGCGGCCGCTACTGCGGTCAACGCCACCTGCAAGCGCTCCGCCGGCAGTTCTTGCATCAGCTGGAAGAAGCCCTGCCCTTCCATGGCACCCAGCAGGTTGTCCGCCGGTACTTTCACATCCTGAAAGAACAGCTCGGAGGTATCCTGGGCCTTCATGCCTACCTTGTTCAGGTTCTGGCCTTTCTCGAAGCCTTCCCAGGCGGTTTCCACCAACAAAAGGCTGGTGCCCTTGGCACCTTCCTTGGGGTCGGTCTTGGCAACAACAATCACCAGGTCTGCCAGCTGGCCGTTGGTGATAAAGGTTTTGGAACCATTAAGGATGTAGTGGTCGTCCTGGCGGATCGCAGTGGTCTTTACACCCTGCAGGTCAGAACCCGCGCCCGGCTCGGTCATGGCGATGGCGGTGATCATTTCACCGGAGGCCATTTTGGGCAGGTACTTCTGCTTTTGCTCTTCAGAGCCGTAGTTCAGGATATAGGGCGCGACGATATCGGAGTGCAGGCCCCAACCAATGCCGGACAAACCAGCCCGGGAGATTTCTTCCATGATGACCGCCGAGTAGCGGAAATCGGCACCGACACCGCCGTATTCTTCCGGCAGCATCGGGCACAGGAAGCCCAGCTCGCCCGCCTTCAGCCAAAGCTCGCGGCTGACCTGGCCGTCTTTTTCCCATTGCTCGTGATACGGCGCGGCTTCCTGCTCCAGAAACTTGCGAACGGAATCGCGGAAGCCTTCAAGATCGGCGTCGAAAACAGTACGTGGAATCATGCTGAACCTCGGTGAACGGGTTGGTTTATCGTTGTGTTCAGCAAGTCTGTGGCGGGGCGGGTTTTCGCTCAATGGTGAAAACCATCAATCGCTTTGGCCAAAACCATCGCCCTGAGGGTGAGCTCAGCCGTCCGTCTTCTCCCCCCAGCGGGGCATCAGGGTTTGCGGCAGGTCCAGGTGATCAAGGATTCGCGCCACCATGAAGTCCACCAGATCGTCCAGTGATTGGGGGTTGTGGTAGAACCCCGGGCTGGCCGGCATGATCACTGCTCCCATCCGGGTGAGCTTGAGCATGTTCTCCAGATGCACTTCGGAATACGGCGTTTCCCGCAACACCAGAATCAGTTTGCGGCGTTCTTTCAGGGCCACATCCCCTGCCCGCTCGATCAGGTTATTGCTGGCGCCGGTCGCCAGCGCCGAAAGAGTGCCGGTGCTGCAGGGGCAGATCACCAGCGGTGCTTTCTCACCGGAGCCCGACGCCGGGGGCGAGAACCATTCTTCCCGGCCAAACACCTGCACCTGTCCCGGTTTTGCCCGAGCATAATCGGTAAACGCCTCGACCATGGCCGGTTTGGAACCTGGCAGTCGAAACTCCGTTTCAGTGGCAATCACCACCTGAGCGGCCTTGCTCACCATCACATTCACCCGGCAGCCATTGGCCACCAGGCATTGCAGCAGTCGCAGCCCGTATTGGGCACCGGAGGCACCGGTAAAGGCCAGATTGATGACCGGTGAGGTATCAGCCACGTCGTTTCTCCAGTTCGGCAACCAGTTTTCGGTGAATACCGCCAAAGCCGCCATTGCTCATAACCACAATGTGGCAGGTTTCCGGCAGCTGTTCCAGAGCCGCGGCAATCAGTGCCTCAACCGACTCTTCCACGGCATGGTGATCCAGCTCACCGTGCTCAGCCCGCCAGCCCTCGACCAGTTCCGGTAGCCAGGTCATCTCGCTGAGATTCCCCCAGAGTACACGGTCAGCAGCAGCGGCACTGGGAATCAGGGTTTGCTGGTGCACGCCCTGCTTCATGGTGTTGGACCGGGGTTCGATAATGGCAAGGATGGGCTCATTACCCACCTGGTTGCGCAGGCCTTCCAGGGTCAGGGCTATGGCCGTGGGGTGATGGGCAAAATCGTCATACACGCGCACACCGCCAATTTCGCCCACCAGTTCCATGCGCCGTTTCACCCCGGAGAACCGGCACAGGGCCGCCACCGAATGGTCCGGGGTTACGCCTACATGACGGGCAGCTGCGATGGCAGACAGCGCATTGCGCACGTTATGCATGCCGGTAAGATTCCACTTCAGGGTAGCCACCGGCTGCTCATGGTGAATCACCATAAACCGGCTGCCATCTTCCGACAGTAACTCGGCGCGCCAGTCTGCGGTGCGGCTGATCTCGCTGCCGATGGCGGTATCCTGCACCGGGCTCCAGCAGCCCATCTCGAGCGCATTATCCAGATGCGGGTCCAGCGCCGGGCGAATGATCAGCCCCTGCGATGGCACGGTTCTGACCAGATGGTGGAACTGGCGTTCGATGGCTTCGACATTCTCGAAAATATCGGCATGGTCGTATTCCAGGTTGTTCAGAATCAGCGTGTTCGGGCGGTAATGAATGAACTTGGAACGTTTGTCGAAGAACGCGCTGTCGTACTCATCGGCCTCGATGACAAAAAAATCACTGCTGCCCAGGCGCGCGGACACCGGAAAATCCTGAGGTACACCGCCAACCAGATACCCCGCATCGAAACCGGCCTGGTCGAGAATCCACAACAGCATGGCCGTGGTGGTGGTTTTGCCATGGGTGCCCGCCACCGCCATCACCCAGCGATGCCGCAACACTTCCCGGGCCAGCCATTCGGGGCCGGACATATAATCAATACGGCGGTTGAGCACGGCCTCCACTTCCGGGTTGCCCCGGGACATGGCATTGCCGATCAACACCAGGTCGGGCTTTGGCTCAAGATTCTCGACCCGGTAACCTTGCATCAATTCGATGCCCTGAGCCTCAAGCTGGGTACTCATGGGCGGATAAACGCCTTGATCGGAGCCCGTCACGGTGTGGCCCAGCTCGCGTGCAATAACCGCCAGGCTACCCATAAAGGTGCCGCAGATGCCCAGAATGTGTATGTGCATTAAGGTGTTGCCTCCGGTTTGAAACCTGCCAAGCCTCTACCATACTTTCTGCGGGGTCAAGAGCCGGTAACTGCTCATGAAATACCACCGCGTTTGACGTATCATCTGCGTCATCATTGAACCAGCAGGAGGCTTCAGCCTGAGATGGCGATCAAGAACGCATTTTATGCCCAATCTGGCGGAGTTACCGCCGTTATCAACGCTAGCGCCTGTGGCGTTATCCAGACCGCGCGCAAGTACCCGGACCAGATCGGCAAGGTCTATGCCGGCCGTAACGGCATCATCGGCGCCCTGAAAGAAGAGCTGATTGACACCAGCCTGGAATCCGACAAAGCCATTCAGGCACTGATCCACACCCCGGGTGGCGCTTTCGGCTCTTGCCGCTACAAGCTGAAAAACATCTCCGAAAACCAGCGCGAATATGAGCGGCTGATTGAAGTGTTCCGGGCCCACGACATCGGTTACTTCTTCTATAACGGTGGCGGCGACTCTCAGGATACGGCCTACAAGGTGTCCCAGATTGGTGAAAAGATGGGTTACCCGATCACCTGCATCGGCATTCCCAAGACCGTCGACAACGATCTGCCGTTCACCGACTGCTGCCCGGGCTTTGGCTCGGTGGCCAAATACATTGCCACCTCCACCCTGGAAGCCAGCCTGGACATCAAGTCCATGTGCGAAACCTCCACCAAGGTGTTCATTCTGGAAGTCATGGGCCGTCACGCCGGCTGGATTGCGGCCTCGGGCGGCCTGGCTGGTCAAGGTGAAGGCGAACCGCCGCACATCATTCTGTTCCCGGAAATTCCGTTCAACCGCGAGACCTTCCTGGCTCGGGTCGACCAGTGTGTCAAGGATTACGGGTACTGCGTGGTGGTTGCCTCCGAAGGCGCCCAGTATGAAGACGGGCGCTTTGTCGCAGACGCCGGCGCCAAGGATGCCTTTGGCCACACCCAGCTGGGCGGTGTCGCGCCAGCCCTGGCCAACATGGTCAAGCAGGCGTTGGGCCACAAATATCACTGGGCGGTGGCCGATTACCTCCAGCGCTCAGCTCGCCACATTGCCTCTGCCACCGATGTCGAGCAGGCCTATGCCGTCGGCAAAGTCGCCGTGGAAATGGCTCTGGCCGGCAAACAGGCGCTCATGCCTATTATCGTGCGCGAACAGGCCAAGCCATACCGCTGGTCAATCGGCGAGGTCAATCTAAGCGAGGTGGCGAATCAGGAAAAGAAAATGCCGATTCACTTCATCACCGACGATGGCTTCGGCATCACCCAGGATTGCCGTGACTACCTGGAGCCGCTGATTGCCGGCGAGAGCTTCCCGCCGTTCGAAAATGGCCTGCCCAAAGTGGCTCATCTGAAGAGCCAGCTGGTCGAGAAGAAACTGAGAGCCGAATTCAGCCTCTGACCTGCGGGAACGAAAAAGCCCGGTCACTTTGCGGTGACCGGGCTTTTTCATACCAGAAGCGGGGGCGGGATCAGCGGGCTGCTTCCGCCTCATGCTCACGAACATAGGCAGAGAAATCGTCGCAACCGCCAACATACTTCGAGCCCACCAGAATCTGAGGCACCGTATATACCGGCCTGCCGATCTGATCGGCAATATCTTGCTTGCTCATACCTCGTTCGATCATGTCGACCCAGGTATAAGGAATGTTTCTCGATTCACACAGATCCCTTGCCCGAATGCAAAAACCGCAGCTTGAACGGCCATAAATGGTGACCTGCTCCATAAAAATCTCCTCACACCAAGGGTAAGCCCTCAGGTAACTAATATGATTTTAAACTGTGGCCATAATGACACGAGACGAGCTAATTGAAAATTGATGCTTCTCATGGCGGTCATAGTAAGGGTCGATACTGAGCGAACGGCGAATGGCCAAGTGATCAGGTTTTCAATCGAAGCCACGCCCCTGCTCCCCACTCTGGCGGCTTGGATCGCAGCGTTCAAAGCCAAGAGATTGGTATGTTCAGCAATCCCTCGAATAACTTCAATGATCCGGTTTATTTTCTCACTGCACTGAACCACGTGCCCAATCGCCGAACTGGCCTGCCCATATCACCGGCCAAGGTATCCAAGCCATTGAGCGCCGACCTCAGCGCTTCATCAAGCAGTCGACCAAGGTGTTGCTGGTAATAACTGGATGCCAAAAGTAGATGTCCTGACCGTCTAAGCGTTAGACTCGAACTTCGCTTCGAGCAAACTGAGATGCGCCTGTTCGGCCAAAATGGTACCCACGGTTTCCTGAAGATCCCGCCGGCTTAGCCGGCCGGAGCTGTCAGAGGTGATGTTCCGGGTGATCACACTGCGAACAACTTCCGGGGTCTGATAGGCAGTCTCAAACTGGCCGGTTACCAATTCACCGTATTGACCGGCGGTTGCCGCCAGCTGATCCATCACAATGCTCTGCACGGTATTGCGGGTTTCGCTGGACAACCGTGCTTCCATCGAGCCCAGAGACAGCTGGGCGGTCAGGACAATGCTCACGCCCATCAGCAGCAGAAGGGTAATGACCAGCCCATAGAGCTTGAAGCGCAGTGATAGGTGTTTCATAGACAGCAAAACCTTTTTGGATGAGCCTGTACCAACATACTAGAGCATGGAGTCGCCCTTGGCGTATTTGACCCTGTTTTTAACCGCGTTTGCCGCGGCCACGCTGCTGCCAGCCTGGTCGGAGTTAATGCTGGGAACCTTGGCCAGCCAGGGCCTGCCCCTATTCTGGTTGTGGTTCTGGGCAACCCTTGGCAACACGCTGGGGTCAGTCGTTAATGGGGTTATCGGCAGGCAGGTGGATCGCTTTAAGCACAAACGCTGGTTTCCGGTCAGCGAACTGCAGTTGCACAAGGCCCGGAACCGCTTCAACCGGTATGGTCAGTGGTCGCTGCTGCTGGGCTGGTTACCCATCGTCGGCGACCCGTTAACCCTGGTGGCCGGCATCATGCGGGTGCCCTGGGTCAACTTCGTGATCCTGGTGGGTATCGGAAAAGGCGTACGCTACGCCTTTGTGATCTGGGTGGTACTGGAGGCCACCGGATTTGGTTCATCGCCTCCGCCCTCGCCATAAAGATACTTGCGAAGCAGGTCTTCGCCGTTGAATTCCGAGTGCAGCACGGCGATGAAGGTGTACACACCAATCAGCTTGCGGTTCAGGAACACGAATTCCTTGGGCGGCACCCGAAAATACCGGCTTATCGCCGAACGGGCCGCCTGTTTGGCAACCCGGGATGGCAAGTCGCTTTGCTTCCACCGGTACTCACCCTGCGCGTTTACCGCGTAGTCTGGCCACTGGGTGCGGTCCCCCGCCAAAGGCTCAAGTACCGACATGCAAACGGAGCCGAACTTCTCAAGCACCTCCACAGGCCAGTCCCGGCTCATGAAACGGAGTGTGACACCACCATCGATCACTTGCTCCAAGTCCTGCTCGTAAGAGGCTCGAATCATCTGAATGACCGGATCCAGAAATTGCCGCGTGTAGCTCTGAACCGCACCAAAATCCAGCAGCACAATGCGATCATGGCCAGACGCTTCACCTTCTTCGCCGGCAATCCGTATCCGGTAGTTGCCAAAGTTCGGATCGGTCTGCATCTCGCCCCAATCAAACAGCTCGCGGAAGAACAGCTCCAATGCGGCCTTGCCCAAGGTACTCCGGCGGGCCAGCGACAGATCCCGAACCGCCTGGGAGCCAACCGAATGGCCGTGTTCATAGGTCGAAGCAATGATGTGATCCGTTGAGTATTCCTGTAGCACCCGGGGCACAATAAACCGCGGATCGGAATCCAGCATGACGCGGAATTTTTCAGTGGTTCTGGCTTCCAGGCGATAATCCACCTCCCGGTGCATCATCTGCCGGACTTCTTCCAGCCAGTCTTTGAACTCGGGTCCAAAGCTGACTAACCGGGCCACCTTAAGAAGCTGCGCCACCGCATTGAGGTCACTGTCTACCGCATCCGCAACACCCGGGTATTGCACCTTGAGCACCAACTCTAACCCATCGCTGCGCCGGACCGCCCGGTGTACCTGACCAAGCGAGGCTGCACCAATCGGCTCCTGATCCACCTCAAGCTCCGCGAGGCGCTCCGCGCCGATCTCAGCTTTCAGTACCTTTTCGATGGCTGGCCATTCCAGTGAGGTGGTCTGATCCTCCAGAGTGTGCAATGCCTCAGTCACTTCCTCCGGCAGAAAATGCTCACCGTAGAGCGCCATCACCTGGCCAATTTTGACCACACTGCCTTTGAGCCGCCCCAACTCATCCACAAGGAAGCGTGCCTGGCTCGACATCATCGCGCGATGACGTTTTTCCCGGGTTTCTTTATCGCTGAACCAGTTCGTCGCCATGTGAGAGGCCATGCGGGTACCGGCAAACAAGCCTGCTTTAGTCAGCGACAACCGACGCTCAAAGCTGCCGGTTTTGATGCGAGACACGGATTTTCCGGGGCGTCTTGAAGACATGGACAACCTGTATATTCAGCGAATGATGAAGTTTCCGATGATTTCGGGCGCAACTAGAGCTAACCACTGGTCATTATACGGAACCCGGGCAAGGACAACCTAACCGGTGCGTCGTCAATTTAGCGTTCGCCCAGCCAATGTGGTTACTTTCCATTCAATTTAAATGTAGCTCGGAAGACAGTTACGATTCTATACAGTTTCAGGTCACAAGGCGGACTAGAATCCGTCAATACCGTGCGTGCGACTTTCATCATTTACAACAAAAGCCCAGCTATGAATCCGTCAGCATCCAGAACACCAGATTCTGAACTTTCCCAATTTCGGGTGAAAGGCGAAATTCCCGTTCCGGCCCTCATTAACGGGCTGACCGCGGCTGCAGTGCCTCTGTTACTGTTTTTTTCCTGGCGATCCAGCCAGCACGACGACTCGTTTACCGCGCCCCTGTTGGTGACTTTTTCTGTTCTGCTCGCGGTCAACGCCATTGCCTTTCTGTTCTCCGGCCACAAAACTGTCCAGCGCCGTGTGTTTATCACGCTGATCACAGCCCTGTTCACCTATCTGGCCACGCAAGCGGTTGAAGACGGGTCGGCCATCATTTGGCTGTTTGCCTACCCACCCATCATTTTCTACATCAGTGAAGCCCGCGTCGGGGTTTTAACCTGCCTGGGCGGCTGGCTTGCCGTTTTGCTTCTGTTCAGTCCGCTGGGCGACTTGTTATTCGAGTCGCCTTACAGCGGCACCTTCAGACTGACCATGATTATCGTTCTGGCGTTCGAAATGGCCACCTGTTACATCCTCGACCAGAGCCGCCGACGGAGCAAGCTGGGGCTTATCAAGCTGGCCAAGGAGTTTGAGTATGCAGCCAAGCATGACGCACTGACCGGGCTGGCCAATCGACGGGAAGGACTGGAACAGCTGGAGGCAGAATCTCAACGCTATCTCAGAAATGGCCGGCCTTTCTCGGTGCTGTTGATGGACATCGACCTGTTCAAGACCGTTAACGACACCTATGGCCACCAGGTTGGAGACGACATGATCGTACTGGTCTCCCAGACGCTGACCGCACAATCACGTAAGGTAGACACCATCGCGCGTTGGGGAGGAGAGGAGTTTTTGGTGCTGTTGCCGGAAACGGTAACAGCACATGCGATGGCATCAGCGGAGCGCATACGCCAGGCGGTTGCCAGCCAAACCGTTGATGCCAACAGCAAACCGATTGGCGCGACCATCAGTGTTGGCGTGGCCACAATCCAGGGCACAGAATCCATCGACCGCCTGCTACAGCGAGCCGATGAAGCCCTCTATCAGGCCAAGTCTGAGGGCCGAAACCGCACTTGTCAGGCTGTAACGGGTTAATAGGGGCACGACCCGGCATCACCAGCCCTGGTGATACTCCATATGTTGATGACCAAGACCGCTGATCAACGCCTGCACCAGCCTGTCCTCGACATCGTAGACGGATATACCGGGAACATAATCACTCACCTGGCACATAGACATTCCTGCATAGCCGCAAGGGTTGATCCGGCTAAACGGCTCCATGTCCATGTTGACGTTGAGTGCAAGGCCATGGAACGAGCAGCCTCGGCGCACGCGTAATCCCAACGACGCGATCTTGGCACCGTTCACATACACGCCGGGGGCGTCCGATCGTGGTGCCGCATCGATATCCGACTGAGCCAAAGTCCGGACAATGGCCTGTTCGATCTCATCCACCAAATCCCGCACACCCAGCTTGCGCCGTGACAGATCAATCAACAGGTAGATAACCAGTTGCCCCGGGCCGTGGTAGGTAACCTGTCCGCCGCGATCAACCTGAATAACCGGAATGTCGCCCGGCAAAAGAATGTGCTCGGCCTTACCGGCCTGGCCCTGGGTGAATACCCGCGGGTGCTCCAGGCACCAGAGCTCGTCCACGGTGGCGTCGTCCCGGTCGGCGGTGAAGGTTTTCATCGCTTGCCAGGTTTCCATGTAAGGCTGCTGCCCCAGTGAACGAACAATCAGGTCTGTCATTTAATCAGAGCACCATGTGAACCCGGCCGCTGGCTTTAAGGTCTTCAAACAGAGCCTGAAGCTGCTGTTCACCGGTTGCAACAATTTTCAGATGTACCGATGAAAAGCGCCCCTTGCTGCTACCTGTCACCGAAACATCGGCCTCACAGACACCCGGCGCATGCTGTTCTACCACGCCCAGCACAAACTCGGTGAAGTCTGGCGCCGCATTTCCGATAACCTTGATGACATAGTCACAGGGGAACTCGATTTTCGGCGGTTTCGGCTCGCTCATGCCTTGTTACTCCCCGGCAGCTGACCCTTCACGCCAGCAGTCTCCGTTAAAATAGTTGTACAAAAAACAGTTTGATCGCATCCCACAGGCGTTTGAACAAACCACCCTCCGGCACTTCGGTCAACGCCAGTACCGCCTTGTCGACCACAACCTCACCGTTGAGCGTCACCTGAATGCGACCCAACTCGTCACCCACCTTGATGGGTGCTTTTATAACAGAATCAAGATCCACCACCGACTCAAGTTGATCCTTAGCGCCACGGGGAATGGTCACGTGAACGTCGTCCGCCAGTCCGATCGAAACCTGGTCGCTTTTACCGCCCCAGACTCGGGCATCCATCAATTCCTGACCCGCACGGAACAAGCGCTCGGTTTCGTAGTAGCGGAAACCGTAGTTAAGCATTTTCTGAACTTCCTGGGCCCGCACCTGAGCACTGCTTGTACCCATGACCGCAGCGATCAAACGGGTGTTATCCCGCTTGGCAGAGGCCACCAGGCAGTAGCCAGCCTCATTGGTGTGGCCAGTTTTCAGGCCATCCACGCTGTCATCTCTCCACAGCAAGCTGTTGCGGTTTGGCTGGCGGATATTGTTGAAGGTGAAGCTCTTTACCGCATACAGCGGGTAATTTTCCGGATAATCTTCAATGATGGCTTCGGCCAGCAGCGCGAGATCATACGCGGTTGAGTACTGATCTGGCGCCGGCAAGCCCGTTGAATTCTGGAAATTCGTGTTGTTCATGCCCAGCAGCCTTGCTTGCTGGTTCATGATATCGACGAAAGCATCTTCACTGCCGGCAACGAACTCAGCCAAAGCGACCGAGGCATCGTTGCCAGACTGGATGATGACACCCTTGAGCAGATCTTCTACCGACACCTGAGTACCTTCCTGAACAAAAGTTCGGGAACCTCCGGTCTGCCAGGCTTTTACGCTGATAGGCACCATGTCGGTCATGGCAATACGACCCTCATCAAGCTCGCGCTCAACAATGTAAGCCGTCATCATTTTGGTAAGACTGGCAGGAGGCAGCCGTTCACTGCTGTTGTGCTCCATGATGATGTGACCCGTTTTCGAGTCCATCAGGAGCCAGGAGCTACCTGCAATCTGGGGCGGCGCCGGAATTAACACCGACTGAGCTGATGCCGTCCCGACGAGAAGAGTCGCCAGAGACAGGACCAGGAGAAAACTGCGCATTATAGAATTAAAAGCCATGGGTAGATTCATTCGTCGTAAGGTGTGTTTCTTTTGGGTTTCAGGTCATCAGCGGGAATCGGTCAGCACAATGGACTGACTGAATCCGTTGGATTCCAGTAGATTCTGAGCCCGACGGGCCTCTGTTTCATCATTGAACGGCCCTATCTGCGCTCGGTGAAAATTGCCCGAGCCTGTGGTCACTTGCCTGACCCGCATCGGCCGCTCAAGAACGTCTCGCGCTCTGGCCAGCAGCGCCTCTGCCGGATCTCGCTGGCTGAACGACCCAAGCTGCACAAACAGGCCGGTGCCCGATGCCTGCTGGTCACTGGGCGCTGAGTTACTGCCCGCCAGCGGTGCCATCACGCCGGGGTTAAATGGTTTGCCGGCCAGCGTCATGGAGCCGTCTTGCCGGACGGTAATAGACTCTATCTCTACCCTCGCCGTCCCCCGAGATTTATAGTCGAGCTTTTTGGCGGCGGCATAAGACAAATCAATCAGGCGATCACCGTGAAACGGCCCCCGGTCATTCACCCTGACAATAACCGACTTGCCATTGTCGAGATTGGTGACTCGGGCATAGCTGGGAATGCGCAGGGATTTGTGGGCCGCAGACATCGAGTACATGTCGAAGACTTCACCATTGGACGTCTTGTGGCCGTGAAATTTCTCACCATACCAACTGGCAACACCACGGGCGACATAACCGTCATTACTGTCCATTACCCGGTAGGTTTTGCCCCAAACCTGATATTCAGCCATGTTTCCCGCGTTGCGGGGAGGCTCATAGCGGGGCACGGCATCTTGCAGTCCGGAAACATCGAAGTTCCCTGACGGCGCACGATCCTGTTTCAGGGTGTACCTGGAAGAGTGATCTGGCCCAGACGTCTTCGGCGACTCCGGCGAACTGGCGCAGCCGGACAATACCAGAACAGCAACCAGTCCCAACCACCCGATTTGTTGTACCTTGAGCATTGTATTTGGCAACCCATGTGGTTTCATTCGGCACCAGGCGTTAAAGACCTGAAATATTGTAACGGGTTCCCGGTCGTTTTCACCATTACCGGCAAGCCATCATCCAGACGAGGCGTCACGCTGTGATCATGCGGCGATGAGTGTGTATCGACATCAGCACCCCAAACGCAGCCATCAACGTTACCCCAGACGTGCCACCGTAGCTGATCAGGGGCAAAGGTACGCCAACCACTGGCAACAAACCACTCACCATGCCGACATTCACAAAAACGTAGATGAAGAACGTCATGCTCAGCGCGCCTGCCAGCAATCGGCTAAACGTATTTTGCGCCATCATAGCAATGTACAGGCACCTTAGAATGATCAGAAAATACAGGACCATCAGCAGCATGATGCCGACGAAACCAAATTCCTCGGCCAATACCGCAACAATAAAATCGGTATGGCTCTCCGGCAGGAACTCCAGATGTGATTGGGTACCCTGGAGCCACCCTTTGCCGTCCATACCGCCAGAACCGATAGCGGTTTTGGACTGAATGATGTTCCAGCCAGCCCCGAGCGGATCACTTTGCGGGTCCAGCAAGGTCAACACTCGCTGCTTCTGATAGTCTCTCATCACAAAAAACCACATCATGGGCGCCGACACAGAGACTAGCGCAAAAAACGTGGCGATCAGCTTCCAGCTGATACCGGCAAAAAACACAACAAATATACCGGCCATACCAACCAATAATGAAGTGCCCAGATCGGGCTGCTGGACAATCAGCGCCATCGGTACCAGCACAATGAGCAACCCAAGCGCCACGTGAGTTAATCTGGGCGGCAAATAGTGCCGGGAGAGGTACCAGGCCGCCATCATGGGCACCACCAGCTTCATCAACTCCGACGGCTGAAACCGCGGCAACCCCGGGATTGCCAACCACCGCTGAGCGCCCTTGGCACCAACGCCCACCAGCAAAACGGCAACCAGGCCAATCATGCCGGCGACATAAAGCCAGGGAGCCCAGCGCCGAAAAACCGCTGGATCCAACTGCGCAAAGACAAACATCACAATCAGAGCAACCCCAAAGCGGATACCCTGAGCCTTAACCACCTCAATGTTCCTGTCCGCTCCGCTGTAAAGCACAAACAAGCCAGATCCCATTAACAGCAGCAGCATCAGCAACAAAAGCGGGTCTAAATGCAGAGTGGCCCACACGCTCCTGGAGCGGGTCAGGTAGGTATCGGCGGGGCTATTAAGCAAATTCCCAAACGCCATCAGCGAGCCTCCTCGGCGTTGACCTGACTGATCACCGAAGGCTCATCCATGGCAGGAAACTCTTCCAGCCAAGCGTCAAACAGAGCCCGAGCCACCGGCGCCGCGGTGGAACTACCACCACCGCCATTTTCGACGATAACGGCAACCGCAATCTTGGGGTTATCCGACGGCGCAAAGCCGACAAACAGAGCGTGGTCCCGCAAACGCTCCCGAATCTGTTCTTCGTCATATTCCTCATCTTGCCCGAGGCTAAACACCTGGGCGGTTCCGGTCTTCCCGGCCATCCGGTAACTGGCGCCCTGGCCTGCCGCACGCGCAGTACCCCTCGCACCGTGCATAACCTCGACCATCGTATCCACCACGTATTCCCAGTCGTCAGGATTCTCAAGTTTTAGCGGTTCGTGGGTTGTTTCGGGCAAAAAGGCCTCAACGGGGCGATCACCGCGAATGTCTTTCAATAACCGTGGCTCGACCCACTCTCCGCGGTTGGCAACCAGAGCCGTGGCCGTGGCCAACTGCAAGGGTGTCGACAGGAAAAAACCCTGACCAATGCTCATATTCACCGAGTCCCCCGGGTACCAAGGCTCATTTCTGGCACCTCGCTTCCAGTCGGCCGACGGCAACAAGCCACTGAGCGCACCCGACACGTCCAGAGTGGCGTCTTCACCAAAGCCAAAATGCGCCAGGTATTCCGACATCACACCAACGCCCATTTCAACGCCGACGGTGTAAAAGTACACATCATTAGAGCGTGCCATGGACGTCTTGAGGTCCACCCAGCCATCGCCAGACCTGTTCCAGTTCCGGAAGCGCCGGCCGCCCTCACGCAACTGGAAGTATCCGGGGTCCCAGATTCGCCTTTCCCGGTCTGTTACACCACTGTCCAGGGCAGCGATCGCCATCATCGGTTTTATCGTAGAACCGGGCGGGTACTGGCCGCGAAGCGCGCGATTGAATAACGGTTTGTCGATGTCGGTACTGAGGCTGCGATAATCGTCCACACTGATACCGGTAACGAACTTGTTCGCATCAAAACTGGGCACACTGGCCAGCGCCAGGATACCGCCAGTGTCCGGCTCAATCGCAATGATGGCGCCCCGCTGCCCCGCCAGCAGTTCATGAGCTTTACGTTGGAGCCTGAGGTCCAGGTGCAGTTGAAGGTCTTCACCCGGCACCGGATTTACGCGCTCCAACACTCTGAGAATTCGCCCTCGGGCGTTGGTTTCCACATGCTGATAACCGACCGTACCGTGCAGCACTTGCTCGTAGAATCGCTCGATTCCGGATTTTCCGATGTAGTTGGTACCGGCGTAGTTCACCGGATCAATGCGCTGGAGTTCTTCCCGGTTAATTCTGCCGACATAACCAAGGGCGTGGGCCGTCAGCTCACTGTGAGGGTAATAACGCACCAACTCTGCCCTGACCTCAACACCGGGAAATTCGTGGCGATGAACCGCCAGACGGGCGATTTCTTCCTCACTGAGATCGTAACTCAGAGGAATTTCCTGAAAGGGACGACGACGCTCTTGCAACCGACGCTGAAAGCGTTCCACGTCTCCCTCGTCGAGGTCGAGGATGTCTGAAAGGCGCGCCAGTGTGGCGTCCATACCCTCAACCCGCTCAGGCACCAGGGCAAGGCTGAACACAGGCCGATTCTCTGCCAACAGATGATTACTTCTGTCGTACACCAAACCCCGCGGTGGCGGCACCGATTGCACCTGCACCCGGTTTTTGTCAGACAAGGTCGTGTAGATGTCGTGCTCGACAATTTGTAGCTGGTACATACGGGCCAATAGCCCGAGCATCGTCAGCAGCACCAGGACCAGCATAACCAGAGCGCGGCGCTGAAACAGCCTGCGCTCGGCTGCGGTGTTCTTGAACTCGCCCCAAGCCATAAGAACTCCTAGGCCCGGTGGTAAGGGTGGTTGCGGGTGATAGACCAGGCACGATAAAGCTGTTCGGCCAGAACAATTCGCACCAGAGGATGAGGCAAAGTAAGAGGAGAGAGTGACCATTGCTGATCGGCGCGCTGGCGGCAAGCGTCTGCCAGCCCGTCAGGGCCGCCCACCAGAAAGCAGACATCCTGACCATCCTGCTGCCAGCTCTCCAGCTGGCTGGCCAGTTTTTCCGTCGACCAGGCCTTACCCCCGACCTCCAGAGCAATCACCCGATCGCGCTGGCCAACGGTGGCCAGAATCGCATCGCTCTCCCGCTGCATCAGCCGGTGAATATCCGGGTTTTTGCCCCGGTGAGCCATGGGGATTTCAGTCAGTTCCAGGGGCAACTCGGGCGGCATCCGCCGAGCATAATCGTTATACCCCGCACTGACCCAGTCGGGCATTTTTTGCCCCACACAGATCAGACGCAGTTTCATGCTTACTCGCTGCCTGCTGCACCAACGTCCGGAGCATCACGCCAGAAACGCTCCAGGTCGTAGAATTCACGGGCCGCAGGCAGCATCAGATGCACCACTACGTCGCCCAGATCCACAAGAATCCAGTCGCTACCGCCCGCACCCTCAACGTTATTTGCTTTTACACCCTGATCTTTGGCGTCAGAGACGACAGAATCGGCCAAGGATTTAACGTGACGGCTGGAGGTACCGGATGCAAGCACCATGTAATCAGTAACACTGGTACGATCACGGACATCGATGACGCTGACATCCTGTGCCTTGATGTTTTCTAGTGCGGTTACGACCAGATCTTTCAGTTGTTCTGCCTGCATAATTACCCTGTTTTCCGGGCTCTGACCAGAGCGGCCACCCGATAAGTGATATTCAAACGCAATTGTATCACTAAAAGTTCCCGGCAGGGCACGCGCCATACAGGCGGAGCGACTGAATTCTTTGCCACACCGGGTCTGGCGTCAGGTAGCGGGGGGAGCGACCGCTGGCAATCCGTTGGCGAATGCCCGTTGCAGAAATGTCCAGCAGGGGCGGATTCAGCTGCAGAATGGCGCCGCAAGGACTTGCTCTCAGGGCTTCGGGGCCAGGCACGCTGCGCTCAGCCAGCAACCGGGCGGCCTGACTGCCAACAGGGATACCCGCACCCGGGCGCTGAACCACCACAATATGAGCCAACGCCGGGATATCCACCCACTCACGCCAGCGATCAAAGGCGGCGAAGGCGTCCGTACCCACCACCATAACCAGCGGCATTTCCGGACCCAACTCTGCTCGCAACTGGCGGAGCGTGTCCGCGGTATAGGACGCGCCGGCCCGATGCAGCTCCCGGTCGTCCACACACAGCCGGTGCTCGCCGTTTATTGCCAGCCGGATCAGCTCAAGCCGCTGCTCAGACGTCGCCCCGGTGTTGCCCCGATGCGGTGGGATATGACAGGGCAACAGATGCACCCGGTCCACCGCCAGAGCGTCCGAGATTTCGAGCCCAAGCCGAAGATGACCATGATGAACCGGGTCAAAGGTACCGCCATAGATGACATGCATGAGATCAGGCCCGAACGTGGCCGTCACCGAACACCACGTACTTCTGTGACGTCAGCCCTTCGAGACCAACCGGCCCACGAGCGTGAATCTTGTCGGTAGAGATGCCGATTTCTGCACCCAAGCCGTACTCGAAGCCGTCTGCAAATCGGGTCGACGCATTGACCATGACGGAACTCGAATCCACCTCGGTCAGGAAACGGCGGGCCCGGGTGTAGTTTTCAGTGATGATGCTGTCTGTGTGCTGAGAGCTGTAATGATTGATGTGCTCAATGGCCCCGTCCAGACCATCAACAACCCGAACCGCCAATACCGGTGCCAGGTATTCGGCATGCCAGTCGTCCTCGGTGGCCGCCACAAGACCGCTCACGATCGCACAGGTGCGCTCGCAACCACGAAGCTCCACACCCTTGGCGACAAACTCTGCCGCCAGCAGAGGCAGCATATCCCCGGCAATTTCCTGATCCACCAGCAGGGTTTCCATGGTGTTGCAGGTGCCATAACGGTGAGTTTTGGCATTAACGGCCACCTTCAACGCCTTTTCGGGATCGGCGTGGCTGTCGATGTACACATGGCAAACACCGTCCAGGTGTTTGATGACGGGCACTCTGGCATCCCGGCTGATCCGCTCGATCAGTCCCTTGCCGCCCCTGGGGACAATCACATCAACGTACTGGGGCATGGTGATCAGCTCGCCAACAGCAGCTCGATCGGTGGTTGCCACCACCTGCACCGCCGCTTTCGGCAAACCGACAGAAGCCAGCCCCGAAGCCAGACACTCGGCAATGGCCTGATTCGAGTGGATGGCCTCAGAGCCACCACGCAAAATGGTTGCGTTACCGGACTTCAGACACAAGCTGGCTGCCTCAACGGTGACGTTGGGCCGGGATTCATAAATGATGCCGATCACGCCCAGCGGCACCCGCATCTTGCCAACCTGGATACCAGAAGGACGATAGGTCATGTCGGTAATGACCCCGACCGGGTCCGGCAGCCCGGCGACCTGAGCCAGGCCTTCAATCATGGCGTCTATGCGCGCCTCCGTAAGTTCCAGACGATCCAGCATGGCATCGTCCAGACCATTGGAACGGCCAGCGTCGAGATCTTTCTGATTGGCCCGAACAAGCTCCTGTCGAGCGTCACCCAGGGCGCTGGCCGTCGCCAACAGGGCCTGATTGCGCACGGCTGTGGTTGAGCGGGCCACTTTGCGGGCCGCGGCACGCGCCTGCTGGCCAAGCTCTGCCATGTAGGCTGCTACATCCATTGGAATACCTTTATAGTTGCAAGCTGAATCCGGAACAAGACCGATACTTTACCTTTCCCGTTTCAAGTCCGCATCCCAAACGACTATTATAGCGCTGCACAGATTCAAATGGATGCGTCAGCAAAGGATAGAAACATGCCCCAGTCGGCTGAAAAATTCTTGCCAGGCAGGCTCGCACGGGCCGGCTTTATTATCCTGGCAATTACCAGCGCGCTTTGCCTGTTACTGGGAGAGCCACTGGCAGCCGTTAGTGCGGCAGCCGCTGCCGGCATCAGCCTCGCAACCAAGGCTAACAGCAACAAACCCCACCCGCTGCTCTGGCGTCGCTTGAGAATCGCCTGCTTTGTTATCCTGACCCTGGCACTGCTGACCGCTCTGTGGGTTGGTCCCTGGGCTCTCAGCCACTGGCTCTATGCATTACCGCTGATCACCTTCGCCCTGATGCCCACCCATGTGGCGGCGCTAACCACGGTTCTGTTGACGTTTGCCATTTTGATCAGCACCCAATGGGCGGTTGTGCTTCCTGACCGCCATCAGATGATCAGCGCGTTTGTGCTGACCACCCTGCTCTCGGCATTGCTGATCTTTCTGCGTGATTACAAAACCCGACAACTGGCGCCGTTGCGACGCACCGACGAACTCACCCAGGCCGCCAGCCGGGAATACCTGTCTGCCGACCTGCACAAAGAAATTCAGCGCAGCGAACGCGAAGGCACTGACATGTCGGTAATGATGATTGGCCTCGACACTCACCTCAGTGACAACGACCCCGACGAAGACATTCGTGCCATTTTGCCAAGGATTGGCCGTTATCTGCATTCTCAGCTCCGGGACTTTGACACCTATTATCGAGTTGCCGACCTTCAATTCCTGGTTATCCTCCCCGGCATTAACACGTCGGGGGCCGCCATGAGTGCCGAGACAATACGCATCGGCCTTTGCAAACTGCTGGAGTCTCACGGCATGAAACTGACCGTCAGCACCGGCATTTCCGGCCTGAATATCGGCGACGATGCAGACAGTCTGCAGCAAAGCGCAGCCAATGCGCTCCGGCGTGCACAGCAGCAAGGTGGTAACCGCACCCAGGCTTACAGCAATTGGGTACATTCGGATGTACAACATTCCGCAGGCCGGCAGGACAGGTCGTCATGACAGAAACACGCTTGAGAACCTGGACACACAGCTTCGGATACGGCCTGACCGCCATTTTCATCTTTACGCTGGCACTACAAAACCTTCGCTATGGCTTCTATGAGCTGTTCTATCTGGCTCTGGTGATGACCGGCCTGCTGCTTTCTGGTCTGATATACACCCTGGTATGCCGCCGCCAGCAATTGTCAGCGTCGGGTCACCTCCTGATTCTTGCCGGCCTGAACAGCGGCCTGGTCGCGGCCATTCTTGCTCTGGACAGCCCGGGCGTTATTCACTGGGCCATGCCATTACTGGCTCTTAACTTGCTGATCTTGCCTTTACGACGGGGGCTCGGACTTTCCGCGCTGCTGTTGATTCCGGTGGTTGGCAAGGTCTGGATTACAACTCCGGGTGCAACCGCGCTGATCGTCTCCGCAGGCCTTATCCTGCTGCTGGTGGTGGTTGCGCTCTACATTTGGCACTACGACAACATCGCCCAGTCAGCCGAAGATCTGGCCATTACCGACCCGGTGACCGGCGCCCACAATTCGCGCTTTCTTGATGAAACCCTGCAGAAAGAAATCAGCCGTGCGATCGCCACCGGCCACCCACTGTCGGTGATCAACCTCAGCCTGGACTATGCGGACGAAGTGCGCGATCTCCATGGCAAACCCGGCTTACAACGCTTGTTCAGACAGGTTACCGAGCACTTATTCGGCGTTATCCGCGCCGGCGACACCCTGTACACGCTCAACGAATCAGAATTTTTTCTGATCCTGCCCTTCACCCCCGAGGAGGGCGTTCGCGTGATTGCTGAACGGATCCGCAGAACCATTGGCGAACATGAATGGCCCGGCATTGGCAGAACGTCGGTCAGTCTTGGCTGCACTACGCGCGGCAACGGCGATACCAGCACGGCCTCACTGCGCAACCGGGCAAATCAGGCAATACATGAAGCCCGCAAACGCGGCATGGATTCCGCCTGGTTCAGTCCGGGAGAATCTATCGAGGCATGACAGAAACCTGGTTAGCAGACGCTGCTGCCTGGGTAGGCGACAATCCAGGCTGGCTGATTCTGGCACTGTTCGCCACAGCGATGGTCGAATCGATCGCCATTGCCGGCCTGATCGTGCCGGGAGTTGCCATGCTGTTCGGGTTTGCTGCTCTGGCTGGAAAGTCAGGCATGCCACTGTCAGAGGCATTGTTGTGGGCGGGGCTGGGCGCGGTGATCGGCGATGCCATAAGCTTTGCGATAGGTCGCTATGTCAAAGGCCGCCTGCATTCCGTCTGGCCCTTCACCCGATACCCGGGACTCGTCACCCGAGGGGAAACCTTTTTC
The DNA here is from genome assembly GCF_014859525.1 of Marinobacter sp. Taxonomy (GTDB): domain Bacteria; phylum Pseudomonadota; class Gammaproteobacteria; order Pseudomonadales; family Oleiphilaceae; genus Marinobacter. The sequence continues at coordinate 59,036 of NZ_JACUUB010000004.1, read as the reverse complement.
AACGCGCACGGCGGCAAAAGCGTGATTGCCGGGCGTTTTATAGGACCGATTCGCCCGGTCATACCGCTGATTGCCGGCGCCTTACACATGTCCTGGCGACGTTTTCTCAGCTTCAATCTGATCTCCGCCGTGGGCTGGGCGCTGGTCTATGTGCTGCCAGGCTATGCCATCGGCAGCGCACTGGCCAGCGAGATCGAACCACCTCCTCACTTTTACCCGGTTATAGCTGTCAGCGCCGCCATTCTGGTCGTGCTCTATGTTGTGGTGCTTCAGTTCCGCCTTGGCGTTGGTGAAGGCAGCAGGCCGTATCGCTGGCTGGAATCCCGCATGACCCGGTACGACACCACCCATCGCTTCTGGCGGCTGTACACCAACGAAAGACCCTCTCGCAAAGGTGAGTTCCCGCTGCCTTCCATCGTCATGGCCGCCGCTGCGCTGGCGATGCTCCTGATTCTGACTCAGGTGGTCAACTTCAGTCGCCGGACCTACGAATTCAATCAACTGGTCTCAAGCTGGTTTGATGCACTACGACAACCCCTGCTGGACATTCCGGCTGCGGCGGCCACGCTACTGGGCGATCCACCGGTTCTGTTGAGTGCGGCCCTTATGGCGACCCTGGTGCTTGCCTTTCGCGGTTATTACGCCGCTGCGTTGCACATTGCCGGTGCGGCCCTGCTGAGCCTGGTCAGCGTCTGGCTTCTGAAAACCGGCCTGCCGTTTGAGGGCCCGAGCCCATTACTGAAACCCCCGACCTCCGGCACTTTCCCCAGCGCTCAGGCCACAGGCGCGACGGTTCTGGTGACTATGGCCGCCAGCTTTATCGCCGGTGAAAGTCGCAAAAAGCAACGCTGGCAAACCTACGTCTTGCTGTCATTACCATTGATTCCGATCGGGCTAAGCCAGCTCTATTTGGGCACAAACTGGTTTACCGACGTGCTTGGCGGGTTCTTACTCGGACTGGTGATCACCGGCGCAATACGGGCAAGTTACAGTCGCTATGACCGCGTACCAATTTGGGCGGACGCCTGCACCTGGGTCGCGGTCGCGCTTTGGCTGGCATTTTCAGCAGGCTACCTGGCTATGCAATGGAATACCGCCAGCGTCGCTTGTCGGCCGCTGTTCTAGTTCTGCTCAAGTGCCTCAAGCAGCTCTAATAGCCGGTCCAGTCGCTTCAGCGGATCTTGCAGTTCTGCCAGCCTCTGCTTTTCCTGTTTGTCCAACGGCAACAGTTCGGTTAATCGCCAGCCTACGTGCCGGGCGTCTTCATAGTCCACATCCATACCCAGATCATTTACCACCGGATGCCGGAACAAGGCCCGCAACACCGATGGCAACTCGTGGTAACGCTCTGGCACCACGCTTTCCGCTTCAGCAATCAAGCATTCCACATCGCCCAGGTTCAGACCGTCGTCCTGCTGCCAGCTTCGCACGACGGACACCTTCCGCTCACCTTCAACCGTGATCCCCAGCAGGCCATTATCCAGTTGCTGAAAATCGATAATCCGGACATAAGTACCGACATCGTAGAATGCGGCTTTACTGGCCGTTTCTGCGCCGTCGCGCAATAGCACGACAACAAACCCACGATCCTCCCTCATGCATCGGGACAACATATCGATGTACCGAGGCTCAAACAGCTGGAGGGGAATGCGCCCCCCGGGCAAAACAATGGAATTCAGAGGAAACAGGGGAACATTCATAATGGTTTCATTCACTGGAAGGCCAACTCCGGAACGGGATGTAGGTCATCGGATCGACAGGAGCTTTTGAACCTCATCCACCCGGCTCCGAGCCTCACTTAACAGATTCAGGCTTCGGGATGCGTTAAGATCCAACTCTCCCAGCCGACGCCAGGCAGGAACCTGATCGAAGGCGGGCAAGCCAGCATTCTGGCTGGATCCAATCATGGAATGCAACTGCGCCACGATCACAACATCAACCAATTGAGGTGCCGACTCCCGGCATTCATAGTGCCAGTCTTCGGCATGCCGGGCCGCCTGCACAAACGATGCCGGGAACTCCCAGTTCTCAAGCACGGCGCAACCCACGTCGGCGCGGAGTTCCGCCATGGCATGTTGCAGGTTTTTCTCATCCGCGAACAGGTTGACATGATGCTCTGCCTGCACCAACACCGGGACGATGCCGATATCGTGTAGCAAGCCTGCCAGCAGAGCCTCTTCCGGATCTATGCGAGTGGCATGGTCGGCCAATACCCAACACAGGGCGGCCACCTCTCTGGAATGCCGCCACAATTGCTCCATTTCCGCCTGCAAAGACGCCCGACGGGTTTTGAACACTTCGCGCATCGCAAAGACCGTCACCAGTTGTCGGGTGGTTTTCATACCCAACCTGACCACCGATTCACGCACGTTACGTACGTCGCTAAAACCGCGGTAGAGCGGGCTGTTGCAAGAGCGGACCAGCTTCGCAGCCATCGCAGGGTCGGCGGAAACCGCGTTAGCAACTTCCATGGCGGTGGAATCCTCGCGATCTACTACCCTCCGGACTTTCCAGGCGACGTCAGGCACACTCGGTAATTTGAGCTGATTCGACCGAAGCTCGGCGTAAAACTCCATGAGCAAGTGATGCTCTTCGCTCTCATCCGCACCGCCATCACCAGAGGCCATCTCGACCTGAGCCACAGGGGCTGCCCGGAGCATCTGGTTAAGAACCTCCTGCTCAATCACCAGAAACTCGCAAGCCTTTACGGCGGTCACCTCGTACATTCTGGGCTGTAGCCGAGCGATGGGGTTCACCGCTTTTTCGGTCTCTGCCTCGATGACGGTTTTGCGACCATCTACAGACTCCAGCTCGATTTTTCCGGCGATCAGGAAATAATCCAGGCCATCCCGTACCCCTCGTTCCATCACTCGTTGTCCGGGCCCGTGGGTTCTGCGTTCAGCCCGGCTGGCAAGCAAAACTAGCTGATCGTCGGTCAACCGGCCCAATGGCTGGAAGTCCTTCAGACGACGCAGCGGCAGGCTTTCCTGGCCTCCCATAAACAAACTCCCCTGGTAATCGATTGGAAAATATCTTGCTACTTGTTACGTATTGTAAACACCCACCCGCAAAACAGCCATGCGACCAGCGTTGAATCTGTTATTCTCTGCATTCCCTGCAACCAGATAATCACGGAGATAGCTGCTCACCATGCCCCAGTACCGTTCCCACACGTCAACTGCTGGCCGCAACATGGCCGGTGCCAGGGCGCTCTGGCGCGCCACTGGCATGAAAGATGACGACTTCGGCAAGCCGATCATCGCCGTCGCCAACTCCTTCACCCAGTTTGTACCTGGCCACGTTCACCTGAAAGACCTGGGCCAGCTGGTCTGCCGCGAAATCGAAGCCGCCGGTGGCGTTGCCAAAGAGTTCAACACCATTGCGGTGGATGACGGCATCGCCATGGGCCACGACGGTATGCTCTATTCGCTGCCCTCCCGAGAGATCATCGCCGACTCTGTGGAATACATGGTGAACGCCCACTGCGCCGACGCGCTGGTGTGCATTTCCAACTGCGACAAGATCACTCCGGGCATGCTGATGGCCGCCATGCGCCTGAACATTCCCACCATTTTCGTTTCCGGTGGCCCGATGGAGGCCGGTAAAACCAAGCTGTCTGAGCACAAACTTGACCTGGTGGATGCCATGGTCATCGCTGCAGACCCCAGCGCCAGCGACGAAAAGGTCGCAGAATACGAGCGCAGCGCCTGCCCGACATGCGGCTCCTGCTCCGGCATGTTTACCGCTAACTCGATGAACTGCCTGACAGAAGCCATCGGCCTTGCGCTGCCCGGCAATGGCTCCCTGCTGGCCACCCACGCAGACCGTGAACAACTGTTTCTGGAGGCCGGTCGCCAAATTGTGGCGAATGCCAAACGCTTTTACGAACACGATGACGCCAGCGTGCTGCCCCGCAGCATTGCCTCGCTGCCTGCCTTTGAAAATGCCATGGTCATGGACATCGCCATGGGTGGCTCCACCAATACCATTTTGCACCTGCTGGCGGCAGCTCAGGAAGGCGGGGTTGAGTTCACCCTGGCTGAGATTGACCAATTGTCGAGAAAGATCCCGCAGCTGTGCAAAGTCGCCCCCAACTCCCCCAAATACCACATGGAGGATGTTCATCGGGCTGGCGGCATTATGGGCATCTTGGGCGAGCTGGAGCGCGGTGGCCTGATCAACGCCGACCTGCCAACCGTGCACAGCAAAACCATGAAAGAGGCTCTCGAGCTGTGGGACATCATGCGCTCACCCACCCCCGAAGTGATCGAATTCTATAAAGCCGGCCCAGCCGGCATCCCCACCCAGACCGCTTTCAGCCAGTCCACACGCTGGCCCAGTCTGGACGGCGACCGCGAGGACGGCTGCATCCGTTCGGTTGAAAATGCCTATTCATCCGAAGGCGGCCTGGCCGTGCTGTTCGGCAACATCGCCCGGGATGGCTGCGTGGTGAAAACCGCCGGCGTGGATGAAAGCATTTACGTGTTTGAAGGCAAGGCCCGGGTGTTTGAAAGCCAGGACGCGGCCGTTGCCGGCATTCTGGGCGATGAGGTTAAACCCGGTGACGTCGTGATCATTCGCTACGAGGGCCCCCGGGGCGGCCCTGGCATGCAGGAAATGCTGTACCCGACCAGTTACCTTAAATCGAAGGGGCTGGGCAAGGACTGCGCGCTGCTGACCGACGGCCGCTTTTCCGGTGGCACTTCCGGCCTGTCCATTGGCCACGCTTCACCGGAGGCCGCTGCCGGCGGCGCCATCGGTCTGATCGAAGATGGTGACACCATCCTGATCAACATTCCGGAGCGCTCGATCAACCTGCAGATCAGCCATGACGAGCTCGAGCAGCGGCGCCAGGCCCGGGATGCCAAGGGCTGGAAACCTGAGCTGCCGCGCGACCGGAAAGTATCCGCTGCGCTGAAAGCGTACGCGCTGTTGGCCACCAGCGCCGACAAAGGCGCGGTCAGGGATCTTTCCAAACTGGACTGACCACCGCTGATGAAAACAAAAAGGCCGCCCAGCTTATGCAGGGCGGCCTTTTTGTTATGATCCGGTCTAATCTCGCTGTTCTGAATCTGGTGCAGTTTCCGTGGCGTCAGACTGGGCTTCCTCACTGAACTCCCGAATGAATATCCCCCAGAACGCCATAAACAGTGCGGCCACCAGCGGCCCCATCACAAAGCCGTTGATGCCGAACATGACAAGGCCACCAAAGGTGGATAACAGCACCAGATAATCCGGCATTTTGGTATCACGGCCCACCAAAATCGGGCGCAGCACATTATCTGCCAGGCCAATAATCACCATACCGTAAACCGACAGGATTACGGCAGGCACTACATCGCCAACGGCGGCAAGGTAAACGGCCAACGGCACCCAGACAATGGAGGCACCAACCGCCGGCAACAGAGAGAAAATGGCCATTACCACGCCCCACAGCAGCGCCCCCTTGACACCCAGTATCCAGAAAATCAGGCCACCCAGGGCACCCTGAATGATGGCAATCAGCAAGTTACCTTTTACGGTTGCACGGGTAACTTCAGCAAACTTGGCGAACAGCAGTCGCTCGCGCTCATCCCCCAGCGGCAACGCTTTGATAAGCAGCTCCACTAACTGCTGACCATCTCTGATCAAAAAGAACGCCAGGTAGACCATCAACGCCAAGCCGAGGAAAAACTGAAACGTATTCTGGCCTATGCCAAGCGCCTGCTTGGCAAGAAACTGGCTTCCGCCCAAAAAGGCGTTAACCGCGCGGTCACGAAATTCCGAAAAATTGACATCAAACTGCCCGAGAAATGCCTGAATCGCAGGAAATGACTGATTAATCTGATCGATGTACTCACCCGGGCGAATATCGCCGCTCTGGATCTTCTGGTACAGGCCAACGCCCTCTGTAATGAGAGCCGCGCCCAGACCCAACACAGGAATCACAACGATGATGACGCAAATAAGCAGCGTGATGATGGCATTGAGGTTTCGCCTGGGGCCAAGCGTTCGGGTTAGCCATTGCTGCACCGGATAGAAGATCAGTGCGATCGCGATTGCCCAGAATATTGGCCCAAAAAATGGTTTCATCAACAACGCAAAGGCAATGGAAACGCCCACCAGCATCGCCAGAAAAGTCCTTGTCTCAAGTTTTGCGTACATAATCATTAAATCCCGATGCGATCAGCGTCTATCGACGATGCAATTGTTGCGGAAAAACAGCCTAACACGACAGCGTGGCCACTGTAGCCAACTTCAGGATATAGTGGCAGGCTAACGATCAGCCAATTACAGGTTATGTTGTTGGATTCAGATACATTTACGGTTGAAACCGCCCTTGAGGCAGCAGCAGAACTTCAGAAGGTTCTGGCTGCTCGCACACACCGCCGCAAAGTGATGGGACAAGAGGTTCTCGTTCCGGGCCAGCTCGGCGAAGCCTTGCATTTGCCGCGCATTCTCAATCGCCTGCGCAGCAAACAACAACGGCATCGTGACAAAGGCCTCGAAGACTTCCAGGAACTGTGGCCCACCCTCTCCCGATTCACTCGCCAAAAAGTTCTGGAAAAGCTCGGCTGGTATGACCCCAAAAATCTGGACTGGGAAGACAAACGCTCAAACCGCCGCCCCGTGGTCGATCCTGATGCCTGATACGTATACCCCCTGAACTTAAAATTCAAAAAGCCACGGCAGAGACTTTGAAACGTCACATTTAGCCGCCATATTCGTGGTATCAGGAGGAATTTATGACAGACAACACCCACTACCACGCCATTCTTGCGCAGGGCAGCGCGCTACCCACACTGCTGTGTGGACACTGCCAGTCTACCCTTTCCCGTAACCGGATTTTCGGCAATCAGGGTGACAACTACCTGGATATTCAGTGCAATACCATCGGCCTGTGCTCTGCCGACGACTGCGGTGCCGTAAACTGCTGTGACGACGCCTTGGCCCGGGTTGAAAACCCTGAGCGCGTCTTTGGAATCGCATCCTGATTCAAACTGGCAACGCACTGTTACGCAACTCAAACACACAAATCTTCGATCTGATTTATTCTGACTTCTGAAGATTGTTGTTACGACAGTCACGCAACCAATCAGTCAGGACAGTCGATGGCATGCGTATTCTGAGAACCGACGAAGCCCGCTTCACAGGCCTTCCGGATTACCCCTTCAAAGCAAACTATCAGGACGTCGGGCCCGGCCTGCGGATGCACTTCGTCGATGAAGGCCCCCGCAACGCGGCCCCGGTTATCATGTTGCATGGCGAACCCTCCTGGTCTTACCTGTACCGTCATATGATCCCGACGGTGGCCAGTGCGGGCTACCGGGTGCTGGCGCCGGACCTGATTGGCTTTGGAAAGTCTGACAAACCGGCCGATGTGACCGATTACAGCTACGACAATCATATGACCTGGCTGACTCGCTGGATCGACGCTCTGGAGCTCCAGAATATCACACTGGTTTGCCAGAATTGGGGATCGTTGCTTGGGCTCAGGTTGGCCGCAGAGCATCATCGACGCTTCAGCAGAATCATCGTTGGCAACGGCATGCTACCCACCGGGGATCTGCCCGCGCCTGCGGTGTTCCGGGCCTGGAAAGCCTTCGCCTGCCACAGCCCCTGGTTCCCGGTGGCCCGGATCATTCAGCTGGGCACCGAACGCACCCTGAGCGCCAATGAAATGGCCGCCTACGAGGCGCCCTTCCCGAATGCCGAATTCAAAGCCGGTGCCCGAGCGTTCCCGGCGCTGGTGCCGGTTTCGCCGCACGACCCGGCAAGCGCCGCCAACCGCGAAGCCTGGCGAACGCTGGAAAAGTGGCGCAAACCGTTTATCACTTGTTTCAGCAATGGCGACCCAATCACCCGGGGTGGTGATCGCCACATGCAGCGTCGCATTCCCGGCGCTTTGGGCCAGCCCCACATCACCTTGCGAGGCGGCCACTTCCTCCAGGAAGACTCCCCCCGAGAGTTCGCCCGCGTGATTCTCGACGCCCTGAAAGCTGAAATAGCCGCCTGACAACCTCCATGGGTTAACCAAATACCGTCACGGTTTGACGGCTCAGGGCTACCAGTTCACCTCGTTGGGTCCAGATGCCCGCATGAGTATGGCCGTAGCCCGCGCCAGCCTGATCAATGGTGGCTCGGTATAGAAGCCACTCACCCGGTGCCATCGCAGGCCTTGGATGAACAACCTCAAGCGCCCAACTGAGTGAACTGGCAGGAGCCGGAGCCTTCAAATGCGGCAGTACTGCCGGGGGCCAGGCATCCACAAGCGCGACAATGTGGGCGTCGGTCAGAGCAACCGGGGCTTGCCTGAACTGCATCCACCCCCCCATTTCACGCCCGCCCTTGCCCGAGAACGGCATACCACCGAAGGCCCAGCGCATTTCAATATGTTGAGTAAATTCAGGTGTTACCCGTGGAATGTATTGCAGTTCCTGACACCGATCCACCGGTAAGGCTTCCGGGGCCGGTGTCGGCGCCACCTGTACCGCAGACTCCCGGTCACCGCCAAAGCTGGCCATACACACCAGCCGGGGCTCGCCGTTTTGCAGGATACGACCTTGCACCTGAGATACCGCCTTTCCCTCTCGCAACACATCCGCCTCGAACACAGCAGGCACATCCGCCTCTACAGGCCCCACAAACGACACTTGCAAAGCCCGCATGGGCCGACCATCTGCAACTCTGGACGCCATTACATCAAACGCCAATGCCGCAACCAAACCACCAAAGCTGGCCCGACCCTGCCCCCAACTCGGAGGAATAGTCACCTCACCGTTCTGGCGCACCGCTCCCAAAAGCTCATCAAACGTCATAACTCTTAAATCCTGTTGGTTAGCCTGCAAACGTTACAGATTGCCCCAGTTCCAGAACGCTGGCAACTGCCGAAAATGGCCCCGCCCGGCAACTACCTATCCTTAATATTGGCATTAGGCGTGTTAAAAACTCCCCAAACCGACTACAATGTCTCAAAATCATGCATTACGTTTTGTGATGCTATACCCTTCGAATACCGAGTACATTCATGTCAGAATTGTCTTTTGCCGAATTGGGGCTGGATCCAGCTGTACTGGAAGCCGTTGCCGCTGTTGGCTATGAAACTCCGTCGCCGATCCAGGCACAATCCATTCCAGCCCTGTTGGCCGGCAATCATTTACTGGGCGTTGCTCAAACCGGTACCGGTAAAACCGCTGCTTTTGCGCTGCCGTTGCTGAGCCGCATCGATGCCAATGTCGCAGAGCCCCAGATTCTGGTCCTGACTCCCACCCGGGAGCTGGCGATTCAGGTAGCTGAAGCGTTCACCACTTACGCCAGCAAGTTCAAGAACTTTCACGTGCTACCAATTTATGGCGGTCAGGATTTCTCTCCACAGATCCGCGGCCTCAAGCGCGGCGCCCAGGTTATTGTGGGCACGCCAGGACGACTGCTTGATCACCTGCGCAAAAGCACCTTGAAGCTCGACAATCTCCGCGCCCTGGTGCTGGATGAAGCCGACGAAATGCTGCGCATGGGTTTTATCGACGATGTTGAGGCGATTCTCGCCAAGACGCCACCCAACTGCCAGCGCGCCCTGTTCTCGGCCACCATGCCGGCACAGATCAGGAAGGTCGCCCAGACCTATCTGAAAAATGCCACGGAAGTGCGCATCGAAAGCGAAACCCGCACGGTTGAACGGATTTCCCAGTTTGTGCTGCCGGTTTATGCCGAACGCAAACTCGATGCCCTTACCCGGATTCTGGAAGTGGAGCCGTTCGACGGCGCAATCATTTTCGTGCGCACTAAGGCAGAAACCGCGTTGCTGGCGGAAAAGCTGTCGGCCCGCGGTCATTCGGTGGCTCCCCTGAGCGGCGACCTGAACCAACGTCAGCGTGAACAGACCGTTGAAGATCTGAAGCGCGGCAAGAAAGACATCATCATCGCGACCGACGTCGCTGCCCGCGGCCTCGACGTGTCACGGATCAGTCACGTTATCAACTACGATGTGCCCTACGATACCGAAGCCTATATTCACCGTGTTGGTCGTACCGGTCGTGCTGGCCGCGCTGGCAAGGCAATCCTGCTGGTCACGCCCCGCGAGCGCAGCTGGCTGCGCACGCTGGAGCGAGCCACCAATTCGCCGATGGAGCCTTACCAGTTGCCGTCACCGGCGGAGCTGCAGCAGATGCGGGTTGAGCAGTTCGAATCTCAGCTGTTGAGTTTCGCAGACGATCCCCGTGCCGCCAAGGCGATTGCCTTGCTGGATGACATCGCCGAGCGCAACGATATGGATATCACCATGGTAGCTGGCGCTCTGGCCTGCTGGATGGAGGCGTCACAGCCAGATTCTCTGCCGCTGAAGCAACCAGAGGCGTTGCCGGAAGTGTCTGCATCGGCCCCGCGTCGCGACCGTAAAGGTCCGCCCTCGGGCAAAGGCAATTTCCGCAAGGGTGGCCCCGGCAAAACCTTCCGCAAAGAAGGCGGCAAGCCCGGCTTCCGTAAGGATGGCCCCAAGGGTAAGCCTGCCGGCAAAGGTGGCCCAAAGCGCGCCCCGCGCTGATCGGCCCTGCAGCGTAACCGGTCAGCTAGACCGGTTACGCTGATAAACGACAAAGCTGTAATCGTACGGATTATTATCGGACGCGCAGAAGTCTTCGCGTCCGATTTCGTCCCACTCATCCCAGTTTACTTCCGGAAACCAGGCATCCCCATCCACCTCGGCGTGCACCTGGGTAATGTAGATCCGGTCGACCATTGGCAGTGCTTCAGCGTAGATCTGGCCACCACCAATAATCATCACCTCTTCACCACCTTCCAGTTCCGCCTGAGCTTTGGCTTTAACCAGTGCGGCATCCAAGGATTCAGCAGCAACGGTTCCGGCAGGCGCCTGCCAATTCGGATTGCGGGAAATCACCACGTTCATCCGCCCCGGCAAAGGCCGACCAATGGACTCCCAGGTTTTACGCCCCATAATAATGGGCTTACCCATGGTCGCCTGTTTGAAGTAACGCAGGTCTCCGGGCAGATACCACGGCAGTTTATTATCCCGGCCAATAACCCGGTTCCTGGCCATCGCCACGATCAGTGCTTTTCTCATGATTGCTTGTTGTCCTCAGGATTGGGAGTTAGCGAGCGGTGGGAGTCAGATGGCTATAGGGGCTTTGATGCCAGGATAAGGGTCATACCCCTCAAATTCGAAATCCTCCAGGTCGTACTCGAAGATAGTCGCAGGCTTACGCTTGATCAGCAGCCTGGGCAGCGCCCCGGGCTCGCGCTTCAACTGTTCGAACACGATGTCGTCGGTCAGGTGGTTCTGGTAAAGATGGCAATCACCAAAGGTATGCACAAACTCACCTACCTCCAGATCGCACTGCTGAGCGATCATGTGAGTCAGCAGCGCGTATGACGCAATGTTGAAGGGCACACCCAGGAACAGATCTGCACTGCGCTGATAAAGCTGGCAAGACAGTTTGCCGTCAATCACATAGAACTGGAACAGACAATGGCAAGGCGCCAGCGCCATACGGCCCTCTCGCACATTGTCCTGGGGACCGATGGACTCATCCGGCAACTCTGCCGGATTCCAGGCAGACACAATCAGACGCCGGGAGTTGGGCTTGGCGCGGATCTGCTCAATCACCTCGCTGATCTGGTCGACAACCCGTCCATCGTAGCACTGCCAGCTGCGCCACTGCTTGCCATAGATGGGCCCCAGGTCGCCGTTGTCCAGAGCCCACTCGTTCCAGATCGACACCTTGCGTTCCTTCAGCCAGTTGTTGTCAGTGGAACCGTTCAGAAACCAGAGAAGCTCGCAGATGATGCTGCGCAGATGAACCTTCTTGGTGGTCACCAGCGGAAATCCATCCTGCAGGTTAAAGCGAATCTGGCGGCCGAACACCGAGCGAGTGCCTACGCCGGTGCGATCACCTTTGTTGAACCCATTGTCAACAACGTCACGCATCAGATCGAGGTAGGCTTTCATGCTGCGTTTCTCCGATAAGCAATCGCCAGCAAAGCCGCGCCGGCAATGACCATGGGCAGAGATAACACCTGCCCCATGGTAAGCCAGTCAAAGGCCAGGTAACCCAGTTGTGGGTCAGGCTGTCGCATAAACTCGGTAACGAAGCGGAATGAGCCGTAACACACCAGGAACAGCCCGGAAACCGCCATGCGTGGCCGGGGCTTGGACGAGAACCACCAAAGAATGACAAACAGAACCACGCCTTCCAACGCAAATTGGTAAAGCTGGGATGGGTGCCGGGCAAGACCGTCCTGGGCTTGCGGAAAAACCATGCCCCAGGATACGTCGGTCGGCTTACCCCACAACTCACCATTAATAAAGTTGCCGATCCGGCCAGCCCCGAGACCCACCGGCACCAGGGGCGCGACGAAGTCCGCGACTTTCCAGAAACCGGCACTGCTTTTTCGTCCGAACCACCACATGCCAAGCATTACGCCCAGCAATCCACCATGGAACGACATGCCCCCTTCCCAGACCCGCAGTAACCAGAGCGGGTCTGCCAGAAAACTGTCAAAATTATAGAACAGCACGTAACCAAAACGGCCGCCCAGGATAACCCCCAGCGCCATGTAAAACAGCAGGTCACCTATCTGTTCTTCATTCAAGGGAGACCACGGTTTACGGCTACGTAACCGGCCCAACCACCAACCAGCGGCAAAGCCAAACAGGTAGGTTAAACCGTACCAATGTATCTGCAGGGGGCCGATGGCAATGGCCACCGGGTCAAACTGTGGGTGTTGCAACATGAATTCGCTCTCAACTCAGCAGGAAACGGAGGCCGATGATAATCAGCACAATAGCAAAAATACGTTTCAGCAGGCGACCGTCAAGCCGGTGCGCCAGCTTCGCGCCAATGCGGGCAAAAAAGACGCTGGTGGCCACAATGCCGACAAGAGCGGGTAGATAGATAAAACCGATACTCAGGTCTGGCAACTCAGGGTGCTGCCAGCCAGTCCAGGCATTGCCGGCGGCACCTGCCAGTGCAATGGGCAGACCCAAGGCGGCAGACGTCGCCACGGCTTGCTGCATGCGCACATTACACCACGTAAGATACGGGACCGACACCGTACCGCCGCCAATACCAAAAATAGCGGAGACCCAACCAATCAGTCCGCCAGCCACACCAAGCCCCGCCGCACCCGGCACATCTCGCCCCGGCTTTGGGTTGACGTCCAACAGCATCTTGATCGCCACCAGAATAACAAACACACCAATGATCGTTTGCAACGCCGGGCCGCTCAGCAGAGCGGCCGTCCAGGCACCAACCATAGCACCAAACACAATGCCGAAGGTCATTGGCCGGACCAGGCCCCAGCGCACGGCACCGTGCAGATGATGGGTGCGGATGGAACTGATGGAGGTAAACACAATGGTGGCCAAAGACGTACCAATCGCCAGGTGCGCGGCGATCTCGGGGCTGAACCCCTGAAATCCGAAGGCAAAGATCAGCACCGGTACAATCACCAGTCCGCCACCGATACCAAACAGACCCGCCATGGTGCCAGCCAACGCACCAAGCAAAAGGTACAGTATGATTACACCAATCAGGGTCATGGTTGTCATTCTATCCCGGCAAGAAGTCAGGCTGGTATGATACGCATAGTTGCTCATCGCTGCAGCCTCAGATCCACAAAGGACGCTCGCTCACCATGTGCCTTATTGCTTTTGCCATCGGCCAGAATCCTCGCTTCCCCCTCGTCGTCGCCGCCAATCGCGATGAGTTTTTCCGGCGCCCGACTGCCGCCATGGACTGGTGGCAGCCTGACGGTGACGGGCAGGTTCTTGCAGGGCGGGATATGGAATCCGGCGGCACCTGGTTAGCCATTGGACCGGATGGGCAGGTAACGGCCGTTACCAATGTCCGTGAAGGCAGTTCGGAGACCGGGCGCCACAGCCGTGGCGAGTTGCCACTGGCTGCGCTGAGCCAGAGCAGGCAGGCTTTGCAAGCCCGGCTAAGCGCCGATCCGGCCCGTTACTCTGGTTTCAATCTGGTGGCACTCTCAGCCGCCGGAGGCTGGTATTACAGCAATCGGGACGCCCACCCGGGGCGCTCCATTTACCGGGGCACTTACGGCCTTAGCAACCATCTACTGCAAACACCCTGGCCTAAACTGCTGCGCCTTCGCACAGCAATGAGCGACTGTGTGAGCGCTGCACGCCACGATGCCGAGCTACTGCACGCCCAACTACTAACGCTGCTGCAAGACAGCACACCCGCCCCCGACAATCGACTGCCGGACACAGGTGTAGGCATTGAAACTGAACGTTTTCTGTCAGCACCTTTTATCGTAGATGATCATTATGGCACCCGGGCAACCACCATCGTAACAGTCTCTGACCAGGGCCAGATTCGGGTGACCGAACAATCCTGGGGACCGAATGCCCAGGCGCTGGAAAAACGGCAGTTCGCCTGGCAGCGATAGCCTGGGGACTCTGATATAATCCGCCCACTTTATGAATCACCCGACCGGAGGTCGCCCATGGCCGGCGAGAACAACAGCAGCACCTCTATTGCTGACTTCGAAAAATCCCTGGACGAGCTGGAACAGCTGGTTCGCGACCTTGAGCAGGGCGAGCTTTCCCTTGAACAGTCCCTGGCGGCATTCGAGCGGGGCGTAAAACTGACCAGGGATTGCCAGAGTGCGCTGAAAACCGCAGAGCAACGCGTCGAGCAGCTAGTACAGAACAGCGACGGCTCGCTTGAAACCCGGCCCTTCTCAGCGGACGACGCCAACTGATGAGTGACCGCCTGCCCCTGGCTTTGGAATTTCTGGAGCAATGTCGCCAGCACATTGATTGTGAACTCGAACGGTCGATTAGAAACGGCGCAGCCTCCCCCAGGCTGGATGACGCCATGCGCTACAGCGTGCTCGGCGGTGGCAAACGTATTCGTCCGGCCCTGTGCCTTGCGGCTGCGCGAGCGTTGGGCTCAAACCAGACCAAGGCCGTCGCTCCAGCCTGCGCGCTGGAGTTGGTGCATGCCTATTCGCTAGTGCATGACGACTTGCCGGCGATGGACGACGACGACCTGCGCCGCGGTCGGCCGACGGTACATATAGCCTTCGACGAAGCTACCGCCATACTGGCCGGAGACGCCCTGCAAACGCTGGCGTTCGGGCTTCTTACCGAGGCACCGGAGTTGTCAGACCACCAGCGCATGATCATGATCAGCACACTGGTCAAAGCCAGTGGCCATCAGGGCATGGTCGGCGGCCAGGCCATCGATCTGGAATCCGTGGGTCAGCGTTTGACCATTGAGCAGCTCGAGAACATGCATCGGCACAAAACCGGCGCCTTGATCGAAGCCAGTGTTCGCCTTGGCGCCCTGACCGCCGATGCCGTGACAGAGCAACAGCTAACACAACTGGCCAGCTTTGCCAGTGCGCTTGGCCTGGCGTTTCAGGTTCAGGATGACCTGCTCGACATTGAGGGTGACACCGAGGTTATCGGCAAGCGCCAAGGCTCCGACGCCGCCCGAGAGAAGCCAACCTACCCCTCTTTGCTGGGTATAGCGGGCGCTCGCGCCCACCTGAATGAACTGCTGAAACAGGCGCACCATGCTCTGGATGACTTTGGCGAAGAGGCCGATACACTGAGGGCCATGGCCGATTATGTGGTCGCGAGAAGTCATTAGCTGCGGTCAACGGCGACAATCTGGCCCGCCAAGTGCCACCAATTTGTAACGTCTGGCCCGGGAAGTATGAAACTGACCCACCTGTTCCCCTATAATGCCAGTCACTGAACCCATATTCCGACAAAGACTCCAGCAGATGCAGGACACATATATTTTCAGGGAAATCCCGTCGCAACGGCCCAATACGCCACTGCTCGACCGGATCAACATACCGGCGCAACTGCGCGAGTTGCCGGCGGACGATCTGCCGCAACTGGCCAGGGAGCTGCGGTCATTTTTGCTCTGGTCCGTGGGTCAGACCGGCGGACACTTTGGTGCCGGACTGGGCGTTCTCGAATTAACCGTTGCTCTGCACTATGTGTTCAATACCCCCGTTGACCGCCTGATCTGGGATGTGGGCCACCAGGCCTATCCCCACAAGATTCTTACGGGCCGCCGTGAACAGATGGGCAGCATTCGCCGAAAAAATGGCCTGGCTGGCTTCCCAAAACGGGCGGAGAGCGAATACGACACCTTTGGTGTTGGCCACTCCAGCACCTCAATCAGTGCCGCGCTGGGCATGGCCATTGCCGCTCGCATGCAAAACACCGGGCGTAAAAGCATTGCCGTGATCGGCGATGGCGCGATGACCGCCGGCATGGCTTTTGAAGCGCTTAACCATGCGGGCCACTTGCATGCCGACATGCTGGTCATTCTGAACGACAACGACATGTCGATTTCACGCAATGTGGGCGGGTTATCCAACTACTTCGCCAAACTGCTGGCCAGTCGCACTTACAATCACGTGCGCGACAGCAGCAAAAAAGTGCTGAAGGGCACGCCTAACCTGATGGCTCTTGCCAAGAAAACCGAAGAGCACTTTAAAGGCATGTTGGTACCGGGCACCCTGTTTGAAGAGCTGGGATTTAATTACATAGGTCCCATCGATGGCCACGACCTGCCTCTGCTGATCGAAACCCTCGAGAACATCCGTGAACTCGAGGGCCCCCAGTTCCTTCACGTGGTGACCACCAAAGGCAAAGGCTTTGCCCCGGCTGAGGCCGACCCTATCGGTTACCACGCCATCAATAAGATAGAACCGGTTCCGCCCAGTAAACCAGAACCGGTTAAGCCAAGGCCGGCCAGCCCCAAGTATGCCAACGTCTTTGGCCAATGGCTGTGCGATGCTGCGGAACAGGATGAACGGGTGGTTGGCATTACGCCGGCCATGTGTGAGGGCTCAGATCTGCTCGCGTTTTCAGAACGCTTCCCGGATCGCTATTTTGATGTTGCCATTGCCGAGCAGCATGCCGTCACGCTGGCGGCCGGCATGGCTTGTGACGGTGCCAAACCGGTGGTGGCGATCTACTCCACCTTCCTGCAGCGGGGCTATGACCAACTGATTCACGATGTCGCCATTCAGGATCTGGATGTGCTGTTCGCGATTGACCGCGCCGGCCTGGTCGGCGAGGACGGACCGACTCACGCGGGAGCTTTTGACATCAGCTACCTGCGCTGCATCCCCAAGATGGTTGTAATGACCCCATCGGATGAAAATGAAACCCGCCAGTTGCTGCACACCGGCCTGCAATTTAAGGGTCCGGCAGCGGTTCGCTACCCGCGAGGCACCGGTCCTGGCTCGGACATCCAGCCCTCACTCACCGCGCTACCCATAGGCAAAGGCCGCGTCGTGCGAGAAGGCACCCGGGTTGCGATCCTCAATTTTGGCACGCTGCTGGGCTCTGCACTGACCGCTGCCGAAGCACTGAACGCAACGGTCGCAGATATGCGCTTCGTCAAACCACTGGACGAGAGCCTGGTACTGGCACTGGCAGAGCAACACGACTTGCTGGTGACACTGGAGGAAAACGTGGTGGCCGGCGGTGCAGGCAGCGCCGTGACAGAATGCCTGAATGCCAGGGAGGTTACCCAGCCGGTGTTACAACTCGGCCTTCCCGACCGGTTTGTCGATCATGGCAAACATGAAGAACTTCTTGAAGAGTGCGGCCTGGACCCTCAAAGCATCCTGAACGCCATTGCTTGCCGACTGGAACGTATCCGCAACGGCACATTGAGTGCAGTGAAGTGACTGGATCACGGCTGGCCCGTCTGGGCAGCCGTGATCTCAGCAAAAAAGCTCAGGCCGGATCATCATCCTGGTGGGTTTCCAGCCAGTGCCCCAACTTACTCTGCTTGGTATTGAGGTAATGCTCATTGTGAGGGTTGCGACCAACATGCAACGGCACTCGCTCTGCAATGCGGATTCCGTAAGACTCCAGGGCGTTAACCTTTCTTGGATTATTGGTCATCAGTTTGAGGCTGGTAATACCAAGATGCTCCAGCATGTCTTTGCACATGCTGTAATCCCGCAAGTCGGCACCAAAGCCTAACTGCTCATTCGCCTCAACGGTATCGGCACCCTGATCCTGAAGATTATAGGCCCGGATTTTATTAAGCAGGCCGATACCGCGACCTTCCTGGCGCAAATACATCAACAGTCCCCGGCCTTCTCGGGCAATACTGCGAAGCGCCTCCTCCAGCTGATAACCGCAATCACAACGCATGCTGTAAAGTGCATCGCCAGTCAGGCACTCAGAATGGGTACGCGCCAACAGCGGCTCATCGCTACTGATGTCGCCCAGCGTCAGCGCCACGTGCTCCTTACCGGTGCCTGGCTCTTCAAAGCCGTGCATGTCAAACACACCGAAAGGGGTAGGCAAACGGCAGGTCTCAATGTAACGAACAGCCACTGTATTTCCTCGTGGTTCAGACAAATTGGGCGGGCATTCTATCATGTGGCTGCTTGCCTGGCGTAGCATTGACACGTTTCCCCTCCGGATACATTGATATCATCAAGGGTACGGGCTGCGCCATCAGGCAGATCATTGCTCGGGGGCCACCCAGTGTCCTGAACGGCCGCCTTTCTTCTCCAAAAGCCGCACACCATTCACCACCATGGCCTTATCCACCGCCTTGCACATATCGTACAGGGTCAGCGCCGCCACGCTTGCAGCAGTGAGCGCTTCCATCTCAACACCGGTCTGACCAGACAGCTTGCACCGGGTCAGGATATGAACCGAGGCACCATCATCCCCCGGCGTCAGCTCCACTTTCACGGACGTCAAGTTCAATGCGTGACATAGCGGGATCAGATCGTGAGTTTTCTTGGCCGCCATGATGCCGGCAATCCGGGCCGTCGCCAGTACGTCCCCTTTGGGGTGCTCACCGTCGATGATCATGCGCAGGGTTTCCGGTGCCATGCGGATGGTGGCCTCGGCCCGGGCCTCCCGCTCGGTAACCGCCTTGCTGGTGACATCCACCATTCGGGCTTCGCCTTTATCATCCAGATGGGTCAATTTGCTCACGACGCTCTCCCGCTCGGTGTTTGGTTTGAAAACTGTACTATTTCACAGGCCTGACGGCGGCGGCATCCGTATTCTCCGGCAGCCACCGCCGACCCGGACCGGATTACCACCAGTAACGGATGCCGGCAACGCCCTGGCCGCCATGCTCGCGGCAGAGCTGCTCATGGGCCGGCGCCAGGCCACCAAGACCGTAGACAGGAACCGACGCGCCGGCAACCAGGGCTTCAAATTGCCCCCAGCCCAGACCCGGCTGCCCGGGATGACTCTGCGTTGGCAGCACTGGCCCGAGGGTCGCATAGTCCGCCCCCAGGCGCCCGGCATGACCCAGCTGCCCAGAGTCATGGCAAGACACACCAAGCCATCGATTCGCTGGCACAGGGCGCTCTGAGAGCCGCTCAGCTTCGCGCCAGGGCAAATGCAAACCGGCCGCGTCCGGAAATTCCTCTAGCCAGCCCGGCCGGCCATGCAGAATCACACCAACGCCGGCCTCCGAGCACATCGCCAACGCTTGTCCCGCCAGCTGCCGATACGCCGCTGTCGCCAGCTCAGGTGCCCTGAGCACCAGCAGCGGACTGTCGGCTCTGGACAGGGCCGCCTTCAGCTGACTGAGGCCCGCAGCACTGGCGGTGATCGCGCCCGAGATCGCGAGCCGGCCAGGCAGGTTCAACGCCCGGATAATGGGCCGGTTGGCAGCCGGAAAGTCATCATCCTGCAGCTCAGCGGGTGCCAGCCAGTCCACCGGCTGACCTTCGCGACCTTCTGCCTCGCCCTCAGCCTCAGAGGTCTTCCAGACATCCAGAAACACCTGTTTGTCGCCATAATCGTGGCGAATGCCAATCACCGGCTCCAGGCTGGCAAGCGGGATGCGCAAACCGGTTTCCTCGAGAATCTCCCGTACCAGTGCTTGTTGCACCGTTTCGCCCGGCTCCACCTTACCACCCGGAAATTCCAGCAGCCCACCCTGATGGGCATGATCGGGGCGCCGGGCAATGAGCACCCGGCCATCGCGGATAATCACCGCCACCGCAACGTGCACAAGCCGCTTGCCAGTACTCGATGCAGCCGGCACCTCAGGAACGGTAGTCGGCATTGATGGTAACGTAATCGTGTGAAAAATCGCAGGTCCAGACGGTTTCATTGATGGCGCCGCGCTTCAGATCAATGGCAATGGTGATGTCTTCCTGATCCATGACCGCTTGCCCCCGCTCCTCAGAGTAATCCTCGGCTCGACCGCCGTCACGAACCAGGCAGACATCACCCAGATAGATCTCCAAAGCCATCAGGTCCAGATCCTGCACGCCAGCACGGCCAACCGCCGCCAGAATCCGACCCCAATTCGGATCAGACGCGAACAACGCTGTCTTGACCAGCGGGGAATGCGCCACTGTATAAGCAACATCGAGCGCTTCGGTCTGACTGGCCGCACCACGAACGTCGATCGTGACAAACTTGGTGGCACCTTCACCATCCCGGACAATGGCATGAGCCAGATCCAGGTACACCTGCCGCAGAGCCTCTCTCAGTTTCGGCAGCTGCGGGCTGTCGGCGGTAATCTCCGGGCCCTCATACTGACCACTGGCGATCAACATGCAGGCATCGTTGGTTGAGGTGTCGCCGTCGATGGTAATCCGGTTGAAGGATTTCTCACCCAGCTCCGAGGCCAGCGCCTGCAGCACATCGGGCGCAATGCGTGCATCGGTGGCGATAAAGCCGAGCATGGTCGCCATGTTCGGGCGAATCATGCCCGCGCCTTTGCTGATACCGGAGATGGTGACCGCGTGCCCACCCAGGTCAATACGGACAGACGCGCCCTTGGGGCGAGTATCGGTGGTCATGATGCCGCTGGCCGCCTCGGCCCAGCGATCCTCACGGGTATTCGCCAGGGCATCTGGCAAGGCGTTGATGATCTTGTCGACCGGAAGTGGCTCACCAATAACACCGGTGGAGAATGGCAGCACCTCAGCGGTGCTGACCCCGGATTTTTCCGCAAGAGCGCGGCAACAGTGCAAAGCATCGGACATGCCCCGCTCACCGGTACCGGCATTGGCGTTCCCGGTGTTGATCAACAGATAACGCGGGGCAGTCTGATCAAGATGACGACGACTGACGACCACCGGAGCTGCACAGAACTGATTTCGGGTAAAAATCCCGGCCACGCGGGCATCTTCTGCCAACTCAAAGATCACAATATCCTTACGGCCAGGCGTCTTGATGCCTGCACTTGAAATACCGAGTTTGACGCCCGCCACCGGGTAAAACTCAGGTAACGTTCCGGGACCTACCGCCATACCTGCCTCCTGAAATGATCCGAATCTAAAACGACAAAACCCGCAAACAGCCAATGATCTGGCAGATTGCGGGTTCCGGTCTTTGCATTTGAGGTAAGGGTTAGCTGACCTTACCGCAACACTGCTTGTACTTCTTGCCAGACCCGCAAGGACAGGGCTCGTTTCGGCCAACCTTGCGCTCCTGGCGAACAAAGGTGTCCGGAGTAGCCTGCTGTCGCGCTTCCGGCGCATCGCCCTGGGTCGCGCTGGTCTCGTCATGGCGCAACTTGGCGCGAGCCAGATCCCGCTCCAGCTCTTCCTTCCGGCGACGCTCGATTTCTTCCATTTCTTCGCGACTTTGCACCCGGACATGGCAAAGCACCCGTATAACGTCACGCTTCATGGTCTCAAGCATGCCTTCAAACAGGTTAAATGCCTCGCGCTTGTACTCCTGCTTCGGGTTCTTCTGGGCATAACCGCGCAGGTGAATACCCCGGCGCAAATGATCCATATTCGACAAATGCTCTTTCCAGAGGGTGTCCAGCACCTGCAGGAAAACCTGCTTCTCGAAATTGCGCATGGGTTCGGCGCCGGCAATTTCCTCTTTCGCTTTGTACTCAGCGACAATGGCGCCCAGAATTTTCTCGCGCAGATTCTCTTCATGCAGCTTGCTGTCTTCGTCCAGCCAGGCCTGAACCGGCAGGTCGATGGACATTTCAGACTGCAACTGACTTTCCAGCCCCGGCACATCCCACTGCTCAGGCATGCTCTGAGGCGGAATGTATTCGCTGACCATGGCGTCTACCACATCCTCACGGATGGTATTGATCATCTCGGAGATGTCGTTAGACGCCATTACCTCATTGCGCTGATCGTAGATGACCGTTCGCTGATCGTTGGCGACGTCATCGTATTCCAGCAGCGTTTTACGCATATCAAAGTTACGGCCTTCAACCTTACGCTGGGACTTTTCGATCGCGTTGGTGACCATCCGGTGCTCGATGGCTTCACCTTTTTTCATGCCCATCGCCTGCATCAGGTTCTTCACCCGCTCAGGTGCGAAGATCCGCATCAGGTTATCTTCCAGCGACAAGAAGAAGCGCGAGGAGCCCGGATCACCTTGCCGACCGGCACGACCCCGCAACTGGTTATCAATCCGGCGGGATTCGTGGCGCTCGGTACCAATGATGTGCAGGCCGCCGGCTTCCAGTACCTGGTTATGCAACTCGCTCAGCTCCGCCTTCAATCGGGCAACCTCCTCCTCCGAGGGATTGTCCATAACGGCCACCTCAAACTCCCAGTTACCACCCAGCACGATGTCGGTACCCCGACCCGCCATGTTGGTCGCGATAGTCACCGCACCCGGGCGACCCGCCTGAGCGATGATCATGGCTTCAGATTCGTGCTGTTTGGCGTTCAGGATCTTGTGATCAATCCGTGCCTTCTTGAGCAGCATCGACAGCAACTCAGACGCTTCGATCGATGCGGTACCCACCAGCACCGGACGACCATCCGCGGTCACGTCTTTGATCTCATCAATAATGGCGTGGAACTTCTCTTCCTGAGTGAGATACACCAGATCGTTGTAATCAATCCGCTGAATCGGCTTGTTGGGCGGGATAACCACCACGTCCAGACCGTAAATCTGACGGAACTCGAAGGCTTCGGTATCGGCAGTACCGGTCATGCCGGCCAACTTGTCGTACAAGCGGAAATAGTTCTGGAACGTTGTCGAGGCCAGGGTTTGGCTTTCGGCCTGGATCTTCAGACCTTCTTTCGCCTCGATAGCCTGATGCAAGCCCTCGCTCCAGCGACGGCCCGGCATGGTGCGGCCCGTATGCTCATCAACAATAACGACCTGCCCCCCCTGCACAATGTAATCCACATCTTTCTGGAACAGGTGATGCGCGCGCAGTGCCGAGTGCACATGATGCAGCAGGCTCAGGTTCGCCGCTGAATAGAGGCTTTCGCCCTCTTTCAGCAAGTCCTGACTGAGCAGCAGCTCTTCCACTTTCTCGTGGCCGGCTTCGGTCAGCTCAACCTGGCGTGATTTCTCATCAATCGTAAAATCGCCCGTAGTATCGACGGCATCGTCTTCACTGACTTCACCCTTTTCCAGGCTCGGGATCAGCGTGTTTATAGCCTGATACATCTTGGAGGAATCTTCCGCCGCACCGGAAATAATCAGCGGGGTACGGGCTTCGTCAATCAGGATCGAGTCTACTTCGTCAACAATAGCGTAGTTAAGCCCCCGCTGGACCTTATCATCAATACTGAAGGCCATGTTGTCGCGGAGGTAGTCAAAGCCGAATTCGTTGTTGGTACCGTAGGTAATATCAGCCTGGTAGGCTGCTCGCTTTTCTTCTGGCGGCTGGCCGGCTACAACCACCCCAACCTGCATGCCAAGAAAGCGGTACAGCTTGCCCATCCACTCAGCATCACGGCTGGCCAGGTAATCGTTGACGGTAACAACGTGTACACCCTTACCAGGCAAAGCGTTGAGATAAACGGCGGCCGTTGCCACCAGCGTCTTGCCCTCGCCGGTTTTCATTTCGGCAATGTGCCCTTCGTGCAGGGTCATACCACCCACCAGCTGGACATCGTAGTGACGCATGCCCATGACCCGGCGGCTGGCCTCTCTCACCGTGGCAAATGCTTCAGGAAGAAGCTTGTCCAGCGCTTCGCCATCTTCAAGGCGGCGGCGGAACTCGGCGGTCTTACCCTGCAACTCGGAATCCGACAACCCGCCAAACTGCTCTTCAAGCTCATTGATGCGCAGGGCGACCTTGCGCATTCTTTTGACTTCTCGGGCGTTTTTACTGCCGAACATCTTCGTTGCAAGCTTTGTGAACATAGACCACTGCTTCTTCAGTTAAACGGAGGAAGCCGGCATTCTAACCTTATTTGGTGACAGGACAAAAGGTGGGGTTCACGGGAATGGAATCAGCGGCTTGCGCGCGTGATGTATTTCTCGGGGTTTTCAGTCTTTCCATTGCGGATAACTTCAAAATGCACGTGCGGTCCGGTCGAGCGTCCAGTGCTGCCCATCAGCGCAACAACCTGACCCTTCTGCACCACATCGCCGGTTTCTACTTTCACCGTCTTCGCGTGTGCGTAACGGGTGACCAGCCCGCCGCCATGATCAACCTCAACCAGATTGCCATATCCAAATCGATCTCCGGCAAACGTCACAACGCCGGCACCGACGGTAATGATATCGCTGCCTTCCTTACCCGCCAGGTCGACGCCACCATGCCAGCGACGCTTACCGGTGAATGGATCGGTGCGGTAACCGTAACGCGACGACAACCAGCCCCAGGTGATTGGCCGGCCCTGCAAATAAAGCTCATCTTCCAGCCTGTTGCGGGAGGACACCTGATCTAACAGGCGCAGCTGTTTTTCCCGATCATCAATCAACAACTCTAATTGATCGAGCATCTCGGTTAACTCAGAGGGACTGTATGAATCGCCTCCCACGGAATCTTCCGGACCACCAACGGCGGCGGGCTGATCGAAATTGAACTCACCACTGGTCACCAGTCCGGACTCAACAAAGCGCTGACCCAACGCATCCAGCCGAAGTAACCGCCCCTGAATAGCCCCCAGTCGAATGGTCAGTGCGTCGATCTGCTCCTGCACACCTTCGCGGATGTCAGACACTTCGCTGCGCTGCTGATTCAGCTTTTGCTGCCAGTCAGCCACCCACTCGGATTCGGTCGGCTGCCGGGTTTCCGCGGTGCTGACCGCAAACTGATAGCCCGCCCACCCGGCAGCAACCAGAATCGCCGCCACCAAAAATGCCAGTCCGGCAATCACTCCGGCATTGAGCGGAAGCGCTCGCGAACGGCCGTGGCGCTTGCCAATGAAGATTACATTCATATTGTCGTTCGATGTCATTGTAGAGCCGCAACCATGTCCTTGTAGTGCTGCGACCCGGAAATAATAATCCGAGCGGTTCTGCTATCCTTAGCAACAACTACGTACTGATAAATCGTAGCGCTCGGTAGACACACTCGTCGATGTCAATGTAAAACGAGTGCATGACCAACGCTACGCACAAAACGTGCAGAAGTGTAACCAATCGTAAACAGCCACGTCGAGAAAAAACCGGCTATGCGCGAAAAAAATGACCAAAAAATGATCTTTGGCAAAGTGCCTTCCGGGCCCGGCTCAACACTTAAAGCTCTGCTCACCAAAGCGGAGCTGCACCAGCAAGCCGAGCAACTTGTGCTGGCCGCCATTCCGCAAGAGTTGACCGATGGCACTCGCTTTGTCAGTTGTGCCGATGGCGAACTGGTGCTGGCAACCGACAATGCTGGCAGAGCCACGCGCCTGCGCTTCAGGCAACATGAAATTATGGAAGCACTGCGTCAGGAGGAGCTTTTCAGGTTCGTCTGGAAGGTAAAAGTGAAGGTGTCGCCACTCAGATTCCGGCCCAGGCCGGTGGTCAAAACCAGCCCTCTCAGCAAAGAAAATGCCCGACTCCTCAAAGAGGAAGCCGGGCACACGAAGGATAAAGCATTACGCGAGGTTCTCGAAAAACTCGCAGGCCACGTCCGGGATTAAGGCGTCCCGCCTTAAGCCTGAGCCGCCATCGCAGGCTTCATATAAGAGATAGGTGCAGTCGCCTCATCATCGAAGGTAACCACTTCCCATGCGTCTTCTTCCGCTCTGAGCTTTCGCAGCAACTTGTTATTCAGATCGTGACCAGATTTGATGCCACGGAACTCACCAATCAGGCTGTTGCCCAACAGGTAAAGGTCACCGATCGCATCCAATACCTTGTGTTTGACAAACTCATCTTCGTAACGGAGACCGTCTTCGTTAAGAATTTTGTAGTCGTCGACCACAATGGCGTTATCAACACTACCGCCGAGCGCGAGGTTCATCGCGCGCAGCTTCTCGATATCACGCATGAACCCGAAGGTACGGGCGCGAGACACTTCTTTTACGAACGATGTGCTTGAGAAGTCGACCGTCGCCGTTTGGGCGCGACCTTTGAACACCGGGTGATCAAAATCGATGCCAAAGCTGACCTTGAAGCCTTCAAACGGCAGGAAGGTCGCCTTTTTGTCGCCTTCTTCAATCGTGACTTCTCGTTTGATGCGGATAAAGCGCTTGGCTGAATCCTGCTCCCAGATGCCCGCAGACTGAAGCAAGAAGACAAATGGGCCCGCAGAACCATCCATAATCGGCACTTCGGCCGCGCTCAGCTCAACAAAGCAGTTGTCTATGCCGAGACCAGCCATGGCGGAGAGCAAGTGCTCAACCGTCGCCACACGGACACCGTCTTTTACCAGCGTCGTGGACAGCATGGTCTCACCTACATTTTCAGCGCAGGCACGGATTTCGACCATCGGGTCAAGATCGGTGCGGCGGAAGATGATACCCGTATCGACCGGAGCCGGCTTGAGGGTCAGATATACCTTTTCCCCCGAATGCAGGCCAATACCGGTCGCACGGATGGTATTTTTGAGTGTCCGTTGTCTGATCATCGGTTCATTATTCCGTCACAAAAGTTCGATATTCTAAGCAAAAAGCTGCCCGGAGAATATCAGAATTCAAAACTGAGCACCATTTAACCAATGTGACTTTACTTAACATTTGCAATAGTCACCGGCTATGCCAATCAGCTCACGTTTGACAGGGGCTTACGGTTCCACCCTCTTGCATGAAACCTGCCCCGCGTCACATTAGCGACAGATTATCAATCAGCCTGCCTGCGAAGGAATGCGGGAATATCGAGATAGTCCACGCCTTGTTCTTCGCTTTCTTTGCTCTGATCCAAAGCCACATTACCGTGGGATACCGCGCGACGACGCAGCACGGCCGGCCGATCCAGCTGGTTGTAGTCGGTTTTACCATCCAGGGTACGGGTATTGTCCACCACCTTGGCCGGTTTCTCGCGATCGCCACCCAAGCCGGTAGCAACCACGGTTACCTTCAGCTCATCGGTCATTTCCGGATCAATAACCGTACCCACCACAACAGTGGCAGAGTCTGAGGCAAACTCCCGAACGATATCACCGACTTCGGAGAACTCACCCAGATTAAGATCCATACCTGCGGTAATGTTGACCAGAATACCCTTGGCACCCTGCAGATTGATGTCCTCGAGCAGCGGGCTACGCACCGCGGCTTCAGCGGCCTCGCGGGCACGGTTTTCACCGGTTGCGCGGCCAGTGCCCATCATGGCGTTGCCCATTTCAGACATGACAGTTTTAACGTCCGCAAAATCGACGTTAATCATGCCGTTGCGGGTAATCAGGTCGGCAATGCCCTGAACTGCACCCAGAAGAACGTCGTTGGCTGAGGCAAAGGCGTCCAGAAGACTGGTTTTCTTGCCCATAACCGCCAGCAGTTTTTCGTTGGGAATGGTGATCAGGGAGTCAACGCTCTCTTCCAGCTCACGCAGGCCAGACTCCGCCACACTCATTCGCTTGCCGCCTTCAAACTGGAACGGCTTGGTAACAACGGCCACGGTAAGAATACCCAGCTCCCGGGCCACTTCGGCAACCACAGGAGCCGCACCAGTACCCGTACCGCCACCCATACCGGCGGTGATGAACACCATATCTGAGCCGCTCAACGCCTCGGCGATACGATCACGGTCTTCAAGGGCAGACTGACGACCTACTTCCGGGTTGGCCCCCGCGCCCAGCCCTTTGGTGATGTTGCCACCAAGCTGGATAATCTGACGTGCATCCAGGTCTTTCAAAGCCTGGGCATCGGTATTGGCGCAGATAAACTCCACACCTTCAATGTCGCTGTTAAGCATGTGCCGAACGGCGTTACCGCCGCCACCACCAACACCGACAACCTTGATTACTGCGTTTTGCTGAACGCTATCAACGAGTTCAAACATTTCCCCTACTCCTTCGTGCTGTTTCCGGTCTTTCCAGACCGGTTTCATTCGATCGTTGTGTATTTTTCGAGATACCTTCGTGTACTACCTGCTAATCCACCGTCAGAAATGACCGGTGAACCAGGCTTTCATGCGCTCAACCAGCGAGGGGGCATCCTCACCTTTAAGCACCGGCGCCCGGCCAAGATCCATTTGCCGAAAGCCATGAATCAACAAGCCCACGCCGGTGGCGTAAATCGGGTTGTTGACTACTTCCGTCATGCCGGAGACCGCCTGCGGACAGGCCAGCCTTACCGGCATGTGGAAGATTTCCTCAGCCAGCTCAACCACCCCTTCCATGGTGGACGAACCGCCTGTAATCACGATGCCAGCCGGAATCATGTCTTCAAATCCGGACCGGCGAAGCTCTGATTGCACCAGGGTGAACAGCTCTTCATAGCGAGGCTCGACTACTTCCGCCAGCGCCTGTCGGGACAGGTCTCTGGGCGCACGATCGCCAACACTTGGCACCTTGATGGTTTCATCAGCGCCAGCAAGCTGAGTCAGCGCGCAGGCGTATTTGATCTTGATTTCCTCGGCATTCTGCGTTGGTGTCCGCAGCGCCATGGCAATATCGTTAGTGACCTGGTCGCCAGCAATGGGGATCACTGCGGTATGCCGGATGGCACCACCCGTAAACACGGCGATATCGGTGGTTCCACCGCCGATGTCCACCACACAGACACCCAGTTCTTTTTCGTCTTCCGTCAGGATCGCGTGGCTGGAAGCCAACTGCTCCAGAATGATGTCATCCACCTCAAGACCACAACGTTTGACGCATTTTTCAATGTTCTGGGCCGCGTTCACCGCACAGGTCACCAGGTGCACCTTGGCTTCCAGGCGCACACCGGACATGCCCATGGGCTCCTTGATGCCCTCCTGGTTATCGATCACGAATTCCTGCGGCAGAATGTGCAGAATCTTCTGATCCGCCGGAATCGCTACCGCCTGGGCTGCGTCAATCACCCGGTCAATGTCGGCCTGGGTTACTTCGCGATCCCGTATAGCCACAATACCGTGGGAATTCAGACTCTTGATGTGGCTACCGGCAATGCCCGCGTAGACCGAATGAATCCGACAACCGGCCATCAGCTCGGCCTCTTCCACCGCTCGCTGGATGGCTTGAACCGTGGTTTCAATGTTCACCACCACCCCGCGCTTGAGGCCACGAGACGGGTGTGAACCAATCCCGACCACTTCGATGGTTCCATCCATCTTGCGCTTGCCGACAATCGCAACCACTTTGGAAGTTCCGATATCCAGTCCGACAATCATGTTTTCCGTTTCAACCGATGACATGTGTTTCACCAAACCCCAGGTTCGTAATAATCGTTATCAGGATTTCGGAGCGGCAATTCCCGCATCCGCCTTCCACTGCACCGCCACGCCATTGGAATAGCGGACATCAACCCGACTGACTTCATCTACTCTGGCAGCCAACCGGTTTTCATAAACTGTGATAAAACGCTCAAAGCGCTGCTCGATTTTGTCCCTGCCCAGGACCACTTCAATGCCGTTCGACAGAGTCAGGGTCCAGGCACCCCGCTGCTCCACCGACAAACCGGCAAACCCGAGTCCATAGTCGGCCAGCTGGTCACTCATGGATCGAGCCATGGCGATTACATCCCGAACCCGCGCGTCTGGTCCCTCCAGTCGCGGCAATCGTCCCGCCACTTCAGGATTCGGCGGTGAGAACAGCTCTCCGGAGCGACTCACGAGGCGACCGTCGGTCCAGTACGCCAGCGGTTTCTTCTCACGAATGTCGATTTCCAGCCGCCCCGGCCAGACCCGTTTAACCGCCGCCGAAGCGACCCATGGCCGCTGTTCCAGTTCGGCTTTGATTTCCGCCAGGTCGGTTGCGAAGTAGCTTTTGCCAATCCAGGCACCAGCGGATCGTTCAATACCAACCCGGCTGTCACCGACAAACTCACCACGCACATCCACAGCGACAATCTGCTGATCCATTGCCGTCAGCAGGCGGTCGGTTGCCCAGGGCACCATGGCGGCCAACAACACAATGGTTGCCCCCAATCCAACTTGCAGCCAGGGCACTGCCGCCAAAACGGCTTTTAATACACCAAACCGATCCGACCCCGAGTCGACAGAGGTTGCGCCCCGTCGACGAGGTTGCTCAGGCGGGACCGCCCGGCTTCGGATCAGCAACGTTTCAAGCATTCCCCGCCTCCGGCAGAGTGTCTTTGAGAATCCGCACCACCAGCTCTTCAAAGCTGATGCCCGCTGCCCGTGCCGACATCGGCACCAGACTGTGATCAGTCATGCCCGGTACCGTGTTGACCTCCAGCAGCCAGAACTCACCTGCCGCATCCTGCATGATGTCTACCCGGCCCCAGGTCCGGCAGCCCACCACTCGGAATGCATCCAATGCCAGATGCTGCAAACGGATTTCGTCGTCCGGTTCCAGTCCGCACGGAATCCGGTAGCGGGTGTCGTCGGCCAGGTACTTGGCGTCGTAATCATAAAACGCGTGATCGGTACTCAAGCCAATGGCCGGCAGCGCCTTGCCTTGCAGCAGGCTGACGGTAAATTCCGGGCCCTCAATCCACTGCTCGACCAACACCAGATCATCCATGGCGGCGGCTTCGAGATAGGCTTCTGCCAATTCGGCAGCACTGACTACCTTGCGGATACCAATACTGGAGCCTTCATGAGCTGGTTTGACGCTCAGCGGTGCACCCAGATGGGCGAAAATGTCTTCCGCTTCAGCGACCGACGTCATGGCCCGGAACGCCGGCGTTGGCAGGCCACAACCTTCAAACACGTATTTGGTGCGCAGCTTGTCCATCGCCAGTGCTGACGCCAGCACTTCACTGCCGGTATACGGAATGCCGGCCTGGCCCAGGATCGCCTGCAAGGTGCCGTCTTCGCCACCACGGCCATGCAGTGCGATAAACACACGATCATAATCCGGCTCGTCGACGGTACGCAGCAGGCAGCCCTGCACGTCAACACCAAATGCATCAACACCGGCCGACTGCAGCGCAGACAGCACCGCCTGGCCACTCTTCAAAGACACTGCCCGCTCGGCAGAATCTCCGCCCATAAACACCGCGACACGACCCAGAGCCTTCACCAGTTCCGGCGCCGCCTGATACGGCAGTGTATTGCTATGGCTCAAGTCACCCACTTTTTGCCACCCCCGCTGCGGCCAGTCGCGATGCAACGCCGCCAATGTCTCCCGCTCCCTGGGTAATCAGCAGATCACCGTTCTGGAGCACATTCGCGAGCAGGTCCTCGATTTCATGGTTATCTTCAACAAACACCGGCTCGACCTTGCCGCGCTGCCGGATACTGCGGCACAGAGCGCGACCGTCGGCACCCGGAATCGCCGGCTCGCCTGCAGAGTAGACTTCCATCAACAGCAAGCCGTCTGGCTCTGCCAGTACCCGAACAAAGTCTTCGTAAAGATCCCGCGTACGGGTGTAACGATGCGGCTGATACAGCATAACGATTCGGCGTCCTGGCCAGGCGTCCCGGGCGGCACGGATCACCGCTTCCACTTCGGTGGGGTGATGGCCGTAATCATCCACCAGCGTGACGGATCCCTCAGCAATCGAGTATTCGCCATAGACCTGGAAACGCCGACCGACACCGGCAAACCCTGCCAGACCTCTACAAATGGCCTGATCATCCACGCCTTCGTCAGTGGCCACGGCGATGGAGGCCAGAGCATTCAGAACGTTATGGCGTCCTGGCATCTTCAACTCAACGTCCAGATCAGACCGCCCGCCGGGCCTGCGCACCACGAACCGTGTTTTAAGACCGTCAGAAACGATCTGCTCGGCGCGATAATCGGCTTCTGGATTATCAATACCGTAGGTGATGATGGCCCGGGAGATTCTTGGCAGAATCTCCTGAACGTAATCGTCGTCGATGCACATTACCGCAATGCCGTAAAACGGCAGATTGTGAAGAAAATCGACAAACGTCTGCTTCAGCTTTTCAACGTCACCGCCATAGGTATCCATGTGATCGGCTTCAATATTGGTGACCACAGAAATTACCGGCGTCAGGTGCAGGAACGACGCATCGCTTTCATCCGCCTCCGCCACCAGGTAGCGCGACCCACCGAGCTGGGCATTGGTACCCGCACTGTTGAGTTTGCCGCCGATCACGAAGGTCGGATCCAGCCCAGCCTCACCCAGAATCGAGGCAATCAGACTGGTGGTGGTGGTTTTACCGTGGGTACCTGCGATCGCAATGCCATGGCGGTAACGCATGATTTCCGCCAGCATTTCTGCACGGGGCACGATGGGTACCCGGCGCTTGCGAGCCGCGACTACTTCCGGGTTATCACTGGCGACGGCAGATGACACCACCACGACGTCGGCACCTTCAGTGTTTTCTTCGCGATGACCGATCTGTACTTCCACGCCCATGGCACGCAAGCGATCGGTGACAGCGCTTTCTTTCAGATCTGAGCCAGACACGTCATAGCCCTGGTTCTTGAGAACCTCGGCAATGCCACTCATGCCAGCGCCACCGATACCAACAAAGTGAATTTGGCGAATGCGGCGCATTTCCGGCACCTGATAAACCAGTGGCGGATTGGTTGTATCAGCCATTGGCGGCCTCCAGACAGTAATTCACGACTCTCTCCGTTGCATCAGGGCGGGCCAGCGAGCGCGCAGCCTTTGCCATGTTCAGAATTCGTTCCCGGTTAGCGGCCAGATCCTGCAAGGTTTCCGCCAGCACCTCCGGGCTCATTTTCGACTGCGGTATTAAAATGGCCGCGCCGGCTTTGACCATATGCTGACCGTTCTGCGTTTGATGATCATCCACCGCGTGGGGGAATGGCACCAACACCGCGCCCACACCCGCCGCGCAAAGCTCGGATACGGTCAAAGCTCCGGCACGGCATACCACCAGATCCGCCCAGCTGTAGGCTTCCGCCATGTCTTTGATGAAAGGCTCGATACGGGCCTCCACGTCAGCGGCTTTATAAGCAGTGCGGGCAGCCTCCAGATTCTTTTCACCACACTGGTGCCGCACGTCCGGACGTTGCGCACTCGGCAGCAAAGCCAACGCCTGCGGTAGCTGCTGATTGAATACCTGAGCACCAAGGCTGCCACCAATCACCAGGATACGAACCGGGCCATTGCGATCTTTCAGGCGCTGCTCTGGGTCGGCTATGCCGGCGACATCCCTGCGCACCGGATTACCTGTGCATCGGGTAATGACTTTGTCTCCAAAACTACCGGGGAACGCCTCCAGTACAGTTTCAGCAAACCGGGTCAGCCAACGATTGGTCATGCCGGCAATAGCGTTCTGCTCATGAATCACCAGTGGCGTCTTCCGTAACCAGGCGGCAACACCGCCGGGGCCGGTAACAAACCCGCCCATTCCCACCACACAGTCCGGCTTAATCTGACGCAGCAGGGTAAAAGCCTCTCCCAGTGCCCGCATCAGGCGGAACGGAGCAGACAGCAACGCCAGCTTGCCTTTACCACGTAAGCCCGAGATATGAATCAGTGACAACGGAATATCCGTATCGCCAATCAAGCGTTCTTCCATACCACCTTTAGCACCCAGCCAGAACACTTCGTGGCCTTTCTCCTGCAGCGCCCGGGCTGTTGCCAGCGCCGGGAACACATGGCCACCGGTACCACCGGCCATCATCAAGAAACGACGGGGCTCAGTCATAAACCGCACCTCCCCGTGGCGTGTTCTTGGTTTTCTCCGAACTCATCCGCACTTTGTCCAACCGTTCCAGCTCCACTCTTGCCAGTACGCCAAGGCCAATGCAGGTAATCAAAAGGCTGGAGCCGCCATAGCTGACCAGCGGTAAGGTCAGACCCTTGGTAGGCAACAGACCTGTGCTCACCGCCATGTTGATGCCCGCCTGCAGGCCCATCAGCAGGGTGATGCCGTAACTGAAACAGGCCCCAAAGGGCATCTCTGCTTTCTCTGCACGCCGCGCAATCATGAAACCGCTGACCACCATGGCGGTAAACAAGCCCAACACAATCAATGAACCCAGTAAGCCGAACTCTTCGGCAATGATGGCGAAAATAAAGTCGGTGTGTGCCTCTGGCAGAAAGAACAGCTTCTGAATGGAATTGCCCAGGCCGACGCCACCCCATTCGCCCCGCCCGAAGGCGATCAACGACTGAGTTAGCTGATAGCCGGTGTCAAACTGGTCTTTCCACGGATCCAGATAGCTCACCACTCGCTTTAATCGGTAGGGCTGGGTTGCGACCAGTATCGTACCCAGCACGACCAGAACGCCGACCAACGGGGCGAAACGCGTCAGCCTGACGCCACTCAGAAAAATCATGCCCGCCGCTGCCGTCACCAACACCACAGTGGCACCAAAATCCGGCTGAATAACCAACAACATGGACGCCACACCAAGCACAATCAGCGGTTTGAAAAAGCCCAGCCAGGTGTTGAGCAGTTCATCGCGGCGGCGCACTACGTAGCCTGCCAGATAGGCAATCAGGCACAGCTTGGCCACTTCGGATACCTGGACGTTAAACAGGCCAAGGGGGATCCAGCGGGTTGAACCATTCACCGTGCGTCCCAGTGGCGTCAGTACCAAAATAAGTACCAACATGCCGATTGCCAGCAACAACCAACCACTGCGCTCCCACCAGGACACCGGCACGTTAACGGCGATCAACGCCACCACGCAGCCGAGTGCCGCAAAAATGACCTGCCGAATAACGTAGTGATAGCTGTTGCCCATGGTGACTGCAGCCATGTCCATAGATGCAGACGAAATCATCACCACGCCCATAACCAGAAGCGCGACCGATGTCACCACCAACACAGCCAGCGGCTGAACATCACCAATCCAGGTTTGCTGACGATAGGCGCCTGCGTGGGTGTGCATCACAGTGCCTCCACCAGGTGACGGAATTGATCGCCGCGATCGCTGTAATCCCGGAACATGTCGAAGCTTGCACAGGCGGGTGACAACACAACCCGGTCACCCGCCAGGGCTTGGACCCTAGCCTCGGACACCGCGTCCGCCAGAGACTCGGCTCTAACAATCGTAACGTCGTTGGTCAGCGTTTGGGCGATGGTATCCGCGTCACGACCAATCAGCACCACTGCGCGACAATGGCACTGTACGGGTTCCGCCAATGGGGCAAAGTCAGCACCTTTACCATCACCACCGGCAATCAGAATGACCTTTCCCTGCTCTGGCGCCAGGCTTTCGATAGCCGCGACGGTGGCACCCACGTTGGTGCCTTTGGAATCATTGATGTAGTCCACGCCGTCCAGGTTGCGCACAAATTCGCAACGATGAGGCAGGCCCCGGAATGCCCGAGCCGCCTCCAGCATGGCCGTCATGGGCAAACCGGCCGCCTGCCCCAGAGCCAAAGCTGCCATAACATTGCTGATATTGTGCCGGCCGAGCAGCTGCAACTCGCTGGCCAACAGGAGGTTATCGAAGCCGAACGTGATCCAGGTGCCCTGATCATCGTCCCGCGTGCTGAAGGTTTCCGGGTTAACCCGGTTAAAACCGAAGCAGACAAACCGAAGGTTATCCCGGGCCATCGGCGTGCTCAGCGCGTCATCCAGATTGACCACGGCATTCCTGCTGCCTCGGTAGATCCGCTGCTTGGCCTGGAAGTAGGCCATTTTGTCCGGGTAGCGATCCATGTGATCGTCACTGACGTTCAAAACGGTTGCGACCTCGGCTTTCAGCTCATCCGTGGTCTCCAACTGAAAGCTCGACAACTCCAGCACGTAGAGTTCGGCTCCTTTTCCAAGAAGAGCCAGCGCTGGCGTGCCGATATTGCCACCCACCTGCACATTGCGGCCGGCGGCTTTCGCCATCTCGCCGACCAGCGTGGTCACGGTGGTTTTGCCGTTCGAGCCGGTGATCGCGATGATGGGAGCGTCTGCAGCTTCGGCAAACAGATCAATGTCACCACGAATGCTTGCGCCATTGGCAGCAGCCCAGGCAATGGCTGGCTCCGCAACGCTGATTCCGGGGCTCACGACCAGTTCGTTAAAACCGGCCAATACGCTG
Organism: Marinobacter sp.; assembly: GCF_014859525.1. Taxonomy (GTDB): domain Bacteria; phylum Pseudomonadota; class Gammaproteobacteria; order Pseudomonadales; family Oleiphilaceae; genus Marinobacter. The sequence goes on along the minus strand of NZ_JACUUB010000004.1, from coordinate 22,905 downwards.
TGATCGAACTCACCAAGGTAAACCGGCACGTCTGGCCAACCGTCCTGCAACTCCTGCAAACCGGGTGGATCTTGCCGACTGTCTGCCACCGCGATATCCCGGCCTTGTTCGGACAGATAGCGCACGCAGGAGAGCCCGGTTTTACCGAGCCCTACCACCAATGTGCGACGATCCGAAACAATGACACTCATAGTCGTTTCAATTTCCTATCGGATTTTCAGACTGGCCAGACCAATCAGGACCAGAACCACAGTAACTACCCAGAACCGCACAATAACTCGCGGCTCCGGCCAGCCTTTCAATTCAAAATGGTGATGAAGCGGTGCCATCCGGAAGATGCGACGACCGGTCAATCGGTACGACGCCACCTGCAAAATCACCGATATGGTTTCCATCACAAACACACCGCCCATAATGAACAGCACGATTTCCTGGCGCACGATGACGGCCACGACCCCCAGTGCCGCCCCAAGCGCCAGCGCACCCACATCACCCATGAAAACCTGGGCCGGATAGGTGTTGAACCAGAGAAACCCAAGCCCGGCGCCAACCAGTGCGCAACAGAAAATGATCAGCTCACCGGCACCCGGCAAATGTGGGATCAACAGATAGTTCGCAAACTGCGCATGGCCAGACACATAGGCAAAAATAGCCAGGGCGCCCGCCACCATTACCGTCGGCATAATGGCCAGGCCGTCCAGACCGTCGGTCAGGTTGACCGCATTACTGCTGCCGACAATCACGAAGTAGGTCAGCAGAATGAACATGACCGGGCCGAGTGTCAGCGACACATCCTTCAGGAATGGCAGGTAAAGCGAGGTTTCCTGGGGCAAGGTGGCGGTGGTGTAAAGCACCACCGCAGCGGCGGCGCCGATCACCGACTGCCAAAAATACTTCCAGCGCCCGGGCAAACCGCGCGGGTTGCGTTCTACCACCTTTCGATAATCATCCACCCAGCCAATCGCACCAAACAACAGGGTGACCGATAACACGACCCATACATATCGGTTGCTCAGGTCCGCCCACAGCAAAGTTGATACTGCTATCGCCACCAGAATCAACGCACCGCCCATCGTGGGCGTGCCGGCTTTACTGAGGTGAGTTTGCGGACCGTCATCCCGCACCGCTTGACCGATCTGGTATTGACTCAGTTTTCGAATCATTACCGGGCCAATCAGCAGTGAAATCAGCAATGCGGTAAGCACACCCATGATCGCGCGCAGTGTCAGGTACTGAAACACGGTCAGGGCGGAAAAGTACTGCGATAGAATCTCTGTCAGCCAGAGCAGCATGTGTTATTCACCTTTTTCTGAATCCCCTCTACCACACGATCCATGGCAGAACTGCGAGAACCTTTCACCAGCACGGTTATGGCCCCCTGGTTGCCACCAACGATGGCATCCACAGCCTGGTCATGGCTCTGGAATACTTCTGTCGTGCTACCGAAACCGGCCGCGTAACCTTCGCCGCCAGCACCTACCACCATTAAACGATCAATGCCTTGCTCCCGAGCATGATCGCCGACTTCACGATGCAGGGCTTCAGTATCCTGGCCCAGCTCAGCCATAGCGCCGAAGACGGCAATACGGGGCCCCGGGTAACCCGCCAACACATCGATCGCCGCTTTCATCGACAACGGGTTGGCGTTGTAACTGTCATCAATCAGCGTTAGCTCATCGGACGGCCTCAAAACCTGCAACCGGCCTTTTACCGCCTGCACTCTGCGCAAACCTTCAACGACCTGTTGCCCAGTGGCCCCCAGGGCTTTAGCCGCCGCCAAAGCCAGCAAACCGTTAGTGACGTTGTGCTCACCCGCCAGCGGAATCTGGACAAGGCATTGCCAGCCGTCCGGGCCGCAAACATCGACCTCAAAGCCTTCATCGAGGGCTTCGACGCCAGTCGCCAGGTAGTCCGCTTCCGGGTGTCCCAAACGAGACACACTGATCACCTTCCGTTGACCAGCCCGCTTTTGCCACTGACCAAACGCCGGATCATCCCGGTTAAGTACCACCACGCCGTCAGCCGGTACACCATCAATAATTTCACCTTTGGCAACCACAATGTTCTGATAGCTGCCAAAACCTTCAAGGTGAGCCTGACCGGCGTTGGTCAGCACCGCCACCTTCGGACGAACCACAGCAACGGTGTGTGCAATTTCGCCCAAACCACTGGCTCCCAACTCAACGGCACCGTATCGGTGCTCGGGTGCCAGCCGGAACAGCGTCAGCGGCACTCCGATGTGATTATTGAGGTTGCCCTCTGTCGCCAACGTCGGGCCCATAACCGTCAGGATTGCCGAGATCATTTCCCGTACCGTGGTCTTGCCGCTGCTGCCGGTGATCGCTACCAATTGCGCGTGGCTTTCGTTGCGATTTCCGGCAGCAAGTTGAGCCAGGGCGTTAACCGTATCGGCAACCACCAGCTGCGGGATGGCAACCGCACTGCTCGCGACATCGACCACCGCTGCCACTGCGCCCTTAGAGGTCGCCTGAGCCAGAAACTCGTGACCGTCAAATTGTTCGCCACGCAGAGCCACATATAACTGGCCCGGCAGCAGCGCTCTGGTATCCGTTGACACACCCTCAAACTGAATTGCGCCAATATCCACTGCAGTACCGGCAAGCTCGGCCTGCAGCCAGTCGCGGGCTTCTGCCAGCGAAAAATCGCGCATCATGCCACACCCCCATTGAGCTTCAACAGGTGGCGCACCTGCTCAGCATCGCTGAACGGGAGTTTCTGAGTGCCGATTTCCTGCCAGGCTTCATGGCCCTTACCCGCCACCAGCACAAGATCATTCGGGCCGGCCATTGCAACAGCTGCGGCAATGGCTTCGGCGCGATCATGGATAACCTGATGGCTCGACGCACCTTCAAAACCGTTCAAAATGTCGCGCACAATCCGCTCCGGATCCTCAGATCTCGGATTATCGTCAGTGACGATCACCACATCCGCCCGCTGTTGAGCTTCTCGAGCCATCTCGGGGCGCTTTCCAGGGTCACGATCCCCCCCGCAGCCAAAGACGCAAATTAACTGTCCCTCAACATGGGGTTTCAGAGCGGCCAACGCGTTCGCCAGTGCGTCCGGCGTGTGGGCATAATCCACTACCACTTGTTTTCCTTCGGTTCCGGTGAAGCGCTCCAACCGGCCAGGTGGTGGCACCAGGCTCGCCGTCGCAGCGACAGCCCGATCCACCGGCACACCCAGAGTTAACACCGTCGCCAATGCCGCCAGCACATTACTGGCATTGAAACTGCCCAGCAGTGGCACCTGCAGATCAAACTCACCCCATTGTCCGTCTACCCGGGCACGAAACCCTGAGGCAACCGGTGCAAAATCTTTCAGCCAAAGCTCGGTCTGAGCCTCATGCAGGCTGTATCGAACCCGGTCGCACTGACCCTCGAGCTGTTCATACAGCTGGCGCCCAAACGGATCATCAACATTAATCACGGAAAAATGCAGCTCTTCCCGCTGAAACAGCCGAGCTTTAGCTTCACCATAGGCGTCCATGGTGCCGTGGTAATCAAGATGATCCCGAGTCAAATTGGTGAACACCGCACCCGTCATAGTCAGCTTGTCAATCCGGCCCTGATCCAGCGCGTGAGAAGACACCTCCATGACAGCCGCCCGACCACCGTCGTTGCGAATCCGGTTAATCACCCGATTAACCTGCACCACGTCCGGCGTGGTATGCGTAGCTGGCTGGAGTTTGCCTGGCATACCGTAGCCGAGAGTTCCCAGCACGCCACAGGGGGTGCCGGTCTCACGTAACAATTGCGCGATGTATTCAGTAACCGAGGTTTTGCCGTTAGTGCCAGTCACCCCGATCAGTCGCAAATGGCGCGAAGGATGCTCAAAAAATCGATCTGCAATTCGCCCAAGCTGCGCCCTGAGACCTACCACAGGCACAATCAACGCACCGTGGCGCTCATGACACTCCCGGGGTTCAGCCGCCTCAAGGAGAATTGCCGTTGCCCCGGAGGCAATGGCCTGATCCACATAGCGTTCTGACCCGGTGTTCTTGCCGGATAACGCGACAAACGCATCCCCGGAACCGACTGATCGACTGTCTGTTTGCAAACCATGGATCGTGACATCGAATACCGACGGCACGTCAGCAATGCCTTGTAATAGATTGCTGATGGATGTGATGCACATGGCGTTAACCTCTCTCTCCGGAAGCGACTTTGGGCGGTTTCGCCCCGCTGACTTCCAGTTCAGGCTTCACATTCAGCAGTCGCAGTGCGTCACCCATCACCCGGGCGAATACCGGCGCGGCTACTTCACCGCCGTAATATTCACCAGACTGCGGCGCATCTACGGCCACAACCGTTACAATTCTCGGGTCATCAATCGGAGCCATGCCCGCGAATATCGCTTTGTACTGACTCTTTTCATAACCGTGGGCACCAACCAGATGCACCGTTCCGGTCTTGCCACCCGCCGCGTAAAGACCAGGCTGACCACGCCCCCCGGTTCCCCGAGCGACAGCCTCTTTCAACATGTCACGAACCGCCCTGGTCACATCTTCACTCAGCACTCTCTGGCCCTGGGGCGGCACCGTTTGCTTCATCAGACTGACCGGGTAACGGATGCCACCATTGGCAATCACCATATAGGCCTGCGCCAACTGCAACGCATTCACACTCATACCGTAGCCATAAGATAACGTGGCCTCCTCAACCGGGCGCCACCTTGACGGGGCCGGTAAAACACCAACGGCTTCCCCCGGGAAGCCGATGCCGGTTGCCTGCCCCAAGCCCAACCGGGCGAACAGGCTCCTCAGTACGTCACCGCCAAGCTCTGTGGCGATATGGGTTACACCGACGTTACTGGATCTTGAAATTATTTCAGTCAGGTCAATCGCACCATAGTTGCGCGCATCCCGAATGGTGAAGCGGCCGAAGCGCCTAAAACCAGGGGACGTATCAATAATGCTGTTCGACTGGTACTTCCCGCTTTCCAAGGCTGCAGCCACCGTGATCGGTTTGATGGTCGAACCCGGCTCGAACAAATCGGTAATCGCCTTGTTGCGCATAGTGTCCGCTGACAGCTGCGTTCTGTCATTGGGGTTGTATGAACCCTGATTAACCATTGCCAACACTTCACCGGTGTCAACATCCAGCATCACCAGTGTTCCACCGCGAGCGCTGTGGGCGGTGACCACGGCCTTGAGTTCCCGGTACGCCAGGTACTGCAACCTCAGGTCAAGACTCAACTCAAGATCCTGTCCCGCTCTGGCATCCCGGATCAGCATCAGATCCTTGATAACGCGCCCGCGATTGTCCTTCAGTACGCGCTTGGCACCCGGCTTGCCCGTTAACCACTGGTTATAAGCCAGCTCAATACCTTCCTGACCCAACTCATCAATATTGGTAAAGCCAACGACGTGAGCGGTCACTTCCCCCGCAGGATAGTAACGGCGGTACTCCTGACGGGCGTAGATGCCACCGATCCCAAGACCGAGGGCTTCCCTGGCAAGGCTTGGCTGCACCTTCCGGCGCAGATAGATAAATTCGCGACCTGCGAACGTCCGTAAACGCTCCCTGAGCGCACCCTCGGTCATACCCAGCATACGAGCCAGGCCCGCAAGCCTTGGGTCATCAGGGTCAGTTTCTGAGGGATTGGCCCACAACGTCTGTACCGGCGTACTGACCGCCAGCGGTTCGCCGTGGCGGTCAGTGACCACGCCCCGGTGAGCATCGATGGATTCAACCCGAATCGTCCGAACGTCGCCCTGCTGGCGCAAAAATTCTGTATCCACCACGTGCAGATCGACCAGACGCCAGCCAATACCCAGCATGACCAGCAGAAAGACACCCAGCACAGAACCGAAGCGCCAGGCCTTTAACCCCGCGGACAAGCGCTGTTGCCAGTTTTCTTCCTGCTTTCCCTGACCGGACAAATCGATCACCCTGATGTGTTTTTTATGATCTTCATCTCGCCGTAACCGGCTTCATCATCGGCACCAGAACAATATCCTCGCGCCCCGGCACCACCATATTGAATCGTTCCGCCGCAAGGTGTTCCACACGCCCATGAGCGCTCAGCGCACTCTGTTCCAGCAACAACTGACTCCACTCACGCTGATACCCGTCACGCGCCTGCTGCAGTCCGGAAAGGGTGTTAAACAGCTCCCGATTCTCGTGGGCACTGACAACCACTCCGATCGCCGATAACATCAGCACCGCGACCAAGCCCAGCGTGACCAACACTCGGGCCTCACAGGTGGTATCGAAGACCTGTCGTGACAGGCGCATCGCCGTTGCGACGCCGTCCCGAACCCGCTGTTTGCTGATTCGGGTGGTTTTCGTTGGTTGCTCGATGGCTACCGCGCCCATAACGTCGCGCTCCCCTGCGAATTCGATTAATTGATTCGTCGTTCGAGCACCCGCATCACTGCACTGCGAGCACGAACGTTCTCGATAATTTCCTGTTCATTGGCCTTGCTGGCCTTACCGACCAGCACGTAATCCGACCTTTCCTGATCCGCCGTTACCGGCACACCTTTCGGAATCTGTGGCCCTCGGGCCAGATCCCGCATAAAACGCTTCACCAGACGATCTTCAAGTGAGTGGAAGCTGATCACCACAAGGCGGCCACCCGGTGCCAACCGATCCACCGCAGACTTAAGACCAATCTCCAAATCCTCCAGCTCCCGATTAATGAAAATCCGGATTGCCTGGAAGGTCCGGGTGGCCGGGTGCTTATGCTTCTCTTTTTTTGGCACCGCCTCGGCAACCAACTCAGCCAACTGGCGAGTCGTCTCAATCGCTTCCTCTTGACGCTTTGCAACAATCAGCCGGGCGATACGACGAGAAAATCGCTCTTCGCCATAACGCCATATCACATCGGCAATATCGTGCTCATCAGCCTCGGCCAGCCACTGCGCTGCACTCGGTGCCTGCTGCGGGTTCATTCTCATATCCAGCGGACCGTTACGCATAAACGAGAAACCACGAGCGGCATCATCCAGCTGCGGCGATGACACCCCCAAATCCATCAGCACACCGTTAACAACCGGCCAATGCTGACTGTCCAAAGCCTGCGAAAGCTCGGCGAATGATCCGTGGTACCAGGCAAAGCGCTCATCCCCAAGGGCAAGATGCTCGGCTGCCAGAATCGCTTCTGGATCTTTATCAATCCCCAGCAACCTCCCCTGATCACTCAACTGACTGAGGATTAGCCGGCTGTGACCACCGCGACCAAACGTTGCGTCCACATAGCAGCCGGACGGAACATTAATGAGATAGTCCACCGCGGCATCAAGCAACACCGACCGGTGCCTGAACCCCCGGGCTGCCTCCTCTTCTTCTTTCCTCATAGCGACAAAGCCTCCATTTCCGGCGGCATATCGTCATCACCAGAGGACTCGTCCAGCCAGGCGAACCAGCGCTCCTCGCTCCAGAGTTCGAGCTTTTTACCCTGGCCGATCAGCATCAGCTTTTTCTCCAGATGGGCGTAATTGCGCAGCGTAGGGGGCACCAGAACCCGGCCGGCAGAGTCCAGCTCCATTGGAGCAGCGTTACCGAGTATTAGTCGCTGCAGCCGTCTGGCCGCTTTGTTCATGTTCGGCAGCGCCTCAATCTTTGGCCGCAGCGTCTCCCATTCCGGCTCCGGGTAAAGCAGAAGGCAGCGCTCTTCATCGGCGTTGGCAGTCAGAACAATACGGCCACCGCAAAGCTGCGCGAGCTCTTCACGCACCTTCGTCGGAATCGCCAGGCGACCCTTCGCGTCCATATTGATGGCATGACTGCCGAGAAAATTACTCATTTATGCCGTATCCAAGGCGACTATTTCCACAAAAAACCACTAGAAACCACTTTTTCCCACTTCCGCACACTATAGAAACACGCAATAGACAATGCAAGCGCCGCAATAGGCGCTACACGAGTAAAAGTTCCTTTAATGACAAGAGGTTACAAACGACAAACTTAAAAAGAGGTTAAAAAGATGTAAAGAAAGAGAGGAAAAACAAGTACCTGCAGAAAACTCTGAAAGAGCAGTCTAAGGTTTAAGATTTTTTGGATATAAAGGCTGTTTTGTGAGAAGGATGCACATTACGCGCTGAGGGGAAAAGGCGAGCTCGCCGATAAGCCGGGTTCTGTCTTGGACAGTCATTCATCTAGGGCCTGCGTCACCACAGGCCTCAAGCAACCTACCCGAATCCAGCGCGGGCCACGCCGTAGGATTCCTATTTGGTCTTGCTCCAGGTGGGGTTTACCATCGCCGTGGACTGTTGCCAGCCACGCGGTGCGCTCTTACCGCACCATTTCACCCTTACCGGCACCCGAAGGCGCTTAGGCGGTTTACTTTCTGTTGCACTTTCCGTCGGCTCGCGCCGCCCAGGCGTTACCTGGCACCTTGCCCTGCGGAGCCCGGACTTTCCTCCCCCGGTAAAACCGGCGGCGACTGTCTGGCGAGCTCGGGGCCGACAATACCTTTGCGAAAGCCGCCATGCAAGGCTTTAATCACCTTTCAGCTCAAGCGCTCGCTGATACAATTCATTTTTACCAAGACCGCTAACCTCCGCCGCAATGCGCGCCGCTTTCTTCACGGGCAATTCTTTAATCAGAAGCCCCAGCAACTTATCCGTATCCAAAGACGCACCAGCACCCTCAGGTTCGTGGGCCGCGCCACGGACCATCACCACAAACTCACCACGGGTACCGTTAGGATCGCCCTGTAAGTCGCCAAGCACCGACTCAGCACCGCCACTATAAAACGTCTCAAAGGTTTTGGTGAGCTCGCGCCCAAGTACGCACTCGCGATCCGCACCGAACACCGCCACCAGATCCTCCATCAGATCGATAATCCGATGGGGCGACTCATAAAACACCAGAGTTGCCGCCTCTCTCTCAAGATCCGTCAGCGCCACTCTACGACCCGAACGCTTGGCCGGCAAAAAACCGGCAAACAGAAAACGGTCCGTTGGTAGACCCGCCACAGACAAAGCCGCTACCAAGGCGCAAGCTCCGGGGATCGGGGAAACCTGAAACCCGGCAGCCCGGACCTCTCTCACCACAATATAACCCGGGTCTGAGATCAGTGGCGTGCCGGCGTCTGAAACCAGCGCTACCTGGCGCCCTTCTGCCAGCAACGCCAATATCTTCTCGACCCGGCCCCGCTCATTGTGATCATGCAGCGCCATCATCTGCTTACTAAGCCCCAGGTGCTGCAGCAGCCTGCCGGTATGCCTGGTATCCTCGGCTGCGATCAAATCAACTTTGGTCAGAATCTGCAGCGCCCTCTCGGACAGGTCATCCAGATTACCGATGGGCGTTGCCACCACATAAAGAACCCCTTCTTCTCCCTGCCTGACACGACCCGAAACTGACATGCACCTACTCCCGTCAATAAAAAACAGGAGCAAGATCAGATCACTCCCGAAACAACCCAACCGCGCCCATGACGAGCATGTCATGTGAAATAGACCCGGAGCTGGTAAACTTGCCACCGAAAGAGCGGCACCACAAGCCTAATGATCCGGAGACAGCCGAGCCTGCCATGACAAAATACCGCAGCCATCGAATTATTTTTACCCTGATCGCCCTGTTTACATTTCTTGCAGCAGGTTGCGCCACCGTGAATCTGGACAGTCATGTCGCAGACACCCCGGAAAAGGCCCTTGAACTTGCGCGAAGTGAACGCGACCCCGCGACTGCCCAGCGCTACCTGCTCCGCATCGCGAGCGATTTCCAGGATCGGGACAATCATCCGGCCGCCAGACAAATTCTACGCAGCGACCAACTGAGCAACGCTCAGGGCAACCTTGCCGACCAGAGACGGTTGCTTGCCATGGCCGGCGCTGTCGAACTCCAGGACAGTCGGTGGGCCAGGGAGCTAACCGCCCAGATGTCGCCAGACCAGTTTCTGAGCTTTCCGGGCGACATGATCGGGCGGGCCGCGGAGTTACAGGCTCGCACCTTTGCCCTGACTGGGGACCAATTGTCTGCGGCACTGTCACTGATGCTTTTGAGCCAGACGGATAGCCAGAGCGACCCAAGACAAATTCACACACAAATCTGGCACTACCTCAAAAGCATTTCGAACCAGCGACTCGCAGAAGCATCTGCCAGCGCCATCGGCTATGAAGAACAGGGCTGGCTTGAACTGGCCACTACCCTTAGGGCTCGTGATGCAGGGCTCGACGAACAAGGCCGCCTGATACGAAACTGGCAGAACAACTGGCCAGGCCACCCGGCGGCCCAGATTCTGCCAATCGATCTCAGTCTTTTGGCAGAGCTGGCCACCAGTCGACCGGAACGGATTGTGCTGGCACTGCCTCTGCAAGGTTCGCTTGCCAGTGCAGGCAAAGCCATTCGCGATGGCTTTCTCGCCGCCTATTACAGCGATGAAAGCGTCGATCGCGACCAGACCGACATTCGAATACTGGACACCTCCGCCAAACCCTTCGCAGAACTTTATGCCGATCTGGCAGATCAGGCCATTGATCTGATCGTCGGCCCACTCGAGAAAGACGCGCTCGCTGGTCTCAGCATCATGAACACCCTGGCCGTGCCCGTGCTTGGGCTCAACTACCTGCCCGCTGACAACAGAATCCCGGACGGGCTATACCAGTACGGCCTCTCGGCCGAAGACGAAGCCCGGCAGATTGCCGACCAACTGGCCTCCCAAGGACTGAACCAGATTCTGGCACTTATACCACGCGGCGAATGGGGAGACCGGGTAGAGCACGCCTTACTGCAACGCATGGAGCAAAACAGCGGCACGGTTCTGGATATTGAGCGGTTCTTTCCAGAGGACAATTTTCGATCCGTCACTGCCGATCTGCTGGGCGTAACCACCTCCAGGCAACGCGCTATTCAGGTAGAGCGCACCATTGGTATGAATGTCGAATTTGAACCCCGGCGCCGCCAGGATGCAGAAGCAATTGTATTAATTGCCGAACCAACCGTTGCACGGCAATTTAACCCGCTCTTTGCCTTTTATTTTTCGGGCGATCTTCCGGTCTACTCATCGTCCATCGTCTACGAAGGCACACCCGACCCCGGCCGGGACCGCGACCTGAACCGGGTCACTTTTACCGATATTCCCTGGGTGCTGGCTCCAGACAACCCCCTGCGAACCCAAGCGGAACAGAATCTCACCGGCACCCGAGGCCAGCTGGGGAGACTGTTTGCAATGGGCGCAGATGCCTGGCAGCTCAGCAAACGCCTTCCGTTGTTACGACAGGTGGAAGGGGCCACGATCGAAGGCCAGACCGGCGTTCTCTCCATGACGCCAGACGGTATCATTCACCGGCAACAACTCTGGGCACAGTTCCAAAGTGGTCGACCAGCGCTGAGACCGGAACTGACCGAACAGGACACAACGGAAGAGGACGCGCCACGCCAACAGCAACCCGCACTCAACCTCTAAAGGGTCTGCGCCATGGAAGGCAGCCGCGAGATCGGCACGTATTATGAAGCAGTTGCTGCCCGCTATCTGGCTAGCCGAGGCGTTAGCATTCTGGAGCAGAATGTCTACAACCGAGGCGGCGAGATCGATCTGATCGGGCGTGACGGTGACGCCCTGGTGTTTTTCGAAGTGCGCTATCGAGGCCCCGGTAGCCTGGTTGATCCGGCCAGCTCTATCACCCCCAGCAAACAGCGACGATTAGTGCGTGCCGCTTCCTTTTACCTGCACAAACACAACCTCTGGGACCTACCTTCGAGGATCGACGTTGTCGCGATCATGCCGGGTACCGTTCGCAAATACCGGGTACAATGGATCAGAAACGCAATTCAGGCAGATTAATCGAGACCATGACCGATACCGCACAGAAAATTAATCAGTGGTTCGCCAATCACATGGAGCAAACCGCGCAAGCGGCTACGACCGCCGGGCCAGCCATTGAAGACGTAGCAGACGCGTTTGTCGCCACCCTGCTCCAGGACGGAAAAATCATTGCATGCGCCAATGGCAGTGCCAATATCCTTGCCCAGTATTTTTGCACAGCACTGCTGAATCGATTCGAGCAAGACCGACCAGCGCTCCCCGCCATCAACCTTGGCGCTGATGCGACCACCTACTCGGCCATCTGTCGAGACAACCGCTTTAACGACACCTTCTCACGCCAGGTCAGGGCCATTGGCAAGCCTGGTGATTTGCTCTTCGTGGTCGTTGATGACGGCCACAAAGCCAACCTGATACAAGCGATTCAAGCGGCACACGACCGGGAAATGCAGGTTGTGGTATTAAGTGCCCGAGAAAAGTCAGACATTACCTCACTGATGCACCCGGAAGACCGTGAAATCGCCCTGAACGATCTCGCCCCCTATGAAGCGACACCACTGATGCTTTTGATCATCAACGCATTGTGCGACCTGGTTGATCACAAACTGTTTGGTGGATAAATAAAAAAGCCGGCATTCGCCGGCTTTTTTATTTCACTACTTTCAAGGTTGGCCGCCCACTGGGGCGCTCATCCGAACGCCGCCCAGCAGAGTGATCTGCGTCTACCCCGCCTTCCGGATCGGGTGATCCAGGTTCACTGCCGAACACCATACCCTCGCCGTTCTCTTTGGCGTAAATCGCCATAACAGCCTGTAACGGGATAAACACCTGCATTGGCACTCCACCGAAACGGGCGCTGAACTCCAGCGCCCCGTTCCCGATGACCAGGCTCCGAACGGCACCCGGACTGATGTTCAAGACAATCTGCCCGTTGGCTACATGCTCTGTGGGCACCTGCACCCCTTGAACACCCGCATCCACCACAATATAGGGCGTGCAGTCATTATCCAGAATCCACTCATTCAGCGACCGTACAAGGTAAGGCCGGCTGGACGTCATGGTGATATTCATATCAGGCACTGCAACAACTCCTGCCCCGGCACGCGGGCTTTGCCAATCAGCTGCGAATATCTTCTTCCAAATCCGAAAGGCTCGCCTTGAACCCTTCGCGAGCAAAGATACTGTCCATATACTTCAGCAGAGGCTTCGCCTGCTTGTCGTTCATGTCGATACCCAGCGCCGGCAAACGCCAAAGGATCGGAGCAATACAGCAGTCGACGATGGTGAACTCTTCTGACAGGAAAAAAGGCATTTCAGCAAACAGGGGACCGGCCGCAAACAGACTTTCTTTGAGCTCTTTACGGGCAGCTTCCGAGGCCTTACCTGTCGGTTGCGCCAGAATCTGATCCACCAGCCTGCACCAATCTTTCTGAATACGGTGAATCATCAGCCGACTGTTAGCTCTGGCCACTGGATAAACCGGCAACAGCGGCGGGTGCGGGAAACGCTCATCCAGGTATTCCATCATGATGTTCGGCTCGTACAGCACGAGATCCCGATCCACCAATGTTGGCAGGGCGTTGTACGGATTCAGATCAGCCAATTCTCCCGGCGGGTTATCCGGATCCACATCGACAATATCAACGGTAACACCCTTCTCTGCCAGCACAATGCGCACACGGTGGCTGTAATGACTGGCCGGATCCGAGAAAAACGTCATTGATGACCGCTTGGTCACAACGCCCATATAACTACCTCACGATTCTGAAAATCGAAACAATGCACAAACGCAAAATTCCAGCGAGCCTTACCGACCCGCTGGAATTCAGGATTGAAGATTATACCCTAAATCTTAGTGTACGTCTTTCCAGTACTCGCGGTTAAGCAGGTACGCAAAGATGAAGAAGATCGCCACAAAGATCAGCACGAATATACCCAGGCGTTCGCGCTCAACCTTTACCGGGTCACCCATGTAGGACATGAAGTTAGTCAGATCCCACATGGCGCGATCGAACTCAGCAGCAGACATGCTGCCCTCAATCGCATACTCCGGGCACACATCCGAGTTGTTGATATTCCCACTCAACGGCTCGACCGAAGCACCCACACCAATTCGAGGCTCAACGGCACACAGACCCTGCATTTCTACCATTACGTGAGGCATACCGACGTTGCCGAACACCACGTTATTCACGCCCAACGGACGCGAGTCGTCCTGATAGAAACCGCGCAGATACGAAAACACCCAGGATTCACTGCGCACACGCGTTACCAGAGTCAAGTCAGGTGGCGGAGCACCAAACCAGCCAGCCGCCATGTCCTTGCTCATGGAAATCTGCATTAACTCACCGATTCTTGCACCGGTAAAAATCAGATTTTCCTCGAACAGATCCGCAGGAATCTCCAGATCATCGGACACCCGCTTGTATCGAGCGTACTCCATGGAGTGACACCCCATGCAGTAGTTGGTGAACAGTGCAGCACCTCTCTGCAACGATTCCGTATTGGTGTGATCCGGCTTCATGGAATCCAGAGCACCGCCGGGAGCAGCTGCCAGCCCGAAGGCCGGCAGGATCGCGATGAAAAGACCAAAAATCAGCTTTCTCATTATCCTGTCACCCTCTCTGGTACTGGCTTGGTTTTTTCCATGCGCGTGTAGAACGGCATGAGAATAAAGTACAGGAAGTACAACACCGTCAGAATCTGAGCAGCAATGGTACGACCTTCAGTGGCGGGCACAATACCAAGATACCCCAGCACTACAAAGCTCACCACGAAGATTGCCAGTGCGATCTTGCTCAGCCAGCCTTTGTAACGGATGGAGCGAACCGGGCTCTTGTCGAGCCAGGGCAGCACGAACAGAATCGCAATCGCTGCGCCCATTACAACCACACCCCAGAACTTGGCATCCAGACCAAACAGGTCCACCGTCACCGCACGCAGCATCGCGTAGAAGGGCGTAAAATACCAGACCGGAGCAATGTGAGCAGGCGTTTTCAGGTTGTTAGCCGGTTCAAAGTTTGGCTTCTCGAGGAACAGACCGCCCATCTCCGGGAAGTAGAACACCACGATGAAGAAGATGAAGAAGAAGACACCCACGCCCATCAGGTCGTGCACGCTGTAATAAGGGTGGAACGGAATACCGTCTTTCGGAATACCGTTTTCATCTTTATTCTTCTTGATATCAATACCATCAGGGTTGTTTGAGCCCACTTCGTGCAGCGCAAGAATATGGAGCACAACCAGACCCAGCAGAACGATCGGCAGCGCGACAACGTGCAGTGCAAAGAATCGGTTCAGGGTAATACCTGAGATCAGGTAGTCACCACGAATCCACAAGGAAAGATCCTCGCCAATGATCGGAATTGCACCGAACAGGTTAACGATAACCTGGGCACCCCAGTAAGACATCTGACCCCATGGCAACAGGTAGCCCATGAACGCTTCAGCCATCAGCACCAGGTAAATGAGCATGCCGAAAATCCAGATCAGCTCACGGGGCTTCTGGTATGAGCCATACATCAGGCCACGGAACATGTGGAGGTACACCACCACAAAGAACGCCGACGCGCCGGTGGAGTGCAGGTAACGCAACAACCAACCCCATTCCACATCGCGCATGATGTATTCAACGGAAGCAAATGCACCTTCCGCCGACGGGTTATAGCTCATAGTCAGCCAGATACCGGTCACCAACTGGTTAACCAGAACCAGCATCGCCAGCGAACCAAAGAAATACCAAACGTTAAAGTTCTTGGGGGCGTAATATTTCGCCAGGTGTTTGTTCCAGGCCTCGACGACCGGCAAACGCTCATCTACCCAATTAATCAGCTTGTTCATTACGCCGCCTCCGGATCAAGACCAATTGTCATGGTCGCATCATCATCAAACCGGTACGGCGGAACTTCAAGGTTCAGCGGAGCAGGCTGATTAGAATAGACACGACCGGACAGATCGAATCGGGAACCATGGCACGGACAGAATAGACCACCCAGCCACTCACCACCAAGATCTGCAGGAGCCACCTCAGGACGATAGCTCGGCACGCAGCCCAGGTGGGTACAAATACCCACCAGCACTATGAACTCAGGCTTGATAGAGCGCTGAGCACCAGTGATATACCCTGGCTGCTGCGGATCTTCAGACTCAGGATCTTTCATGCGCGGAGACAGCGTCTCGATGTTCTCGAGCATCTCCTCAGTTCGCCGGATGATCCATACCGGCTTACCCCGCCACTCGACGGTAATTTGTTGACCAGGTTCGATTTTGTCGACACTTACGGTTACCGGAGCACCGGCCGCTTCCGCTTTCGCACTGGGATTCCAGGACGCCACGAAAGGAACCGCTGCACCGACGACGCCGACACCACCTACCACGGACGTAGCACCGACCAGAAATCGGCGTCGACCTTGGTTCACGTCGCCATTACTCATTATGGTTTTCTCCCATCAGGCGAGGCACAGACGCGGAAAACCGGCACTGCGCTTCGAAAAGGACTTCACAACCCAAAATTATAAGCGCTGAAATGGTAATGAAATTACCCCCGGCTTACAAGCCGGAAAGGCTCATGTCAGCGCTCAACCCTGCATCAAATCAATATTCGGAGAGACCCCAGATACAAAAAAACCCGACCATAGGGCCGGGCTTTCCCGTCGACATAAAATGTCGATTAACGCTTGGAGTACTGAGGACGCTTACGCGCCTTGCGCAAACCAACCTTCTTACGCTCAACCTTACGAGCGTCACGGGTAACATAACCCGCTTTACGCAGCGCAGGGCGAAGAGTTTCGTCGTAATCCATCAACGCACGGGTCAAACCGTGGCGAATCGCTCCGGCCTGGCCGCTGATACCACCACCCTTTACGGTGACCATGATATCGAAGCGATCCGCGGACTCAGCAACAACCAGTGGCTGACGAACGATCATTCGAAGTGTCTCACGACCGAAGAAATCCTCGATTGTGCGACCGTTAATAGAGATATTGCCGCTTCCCGGCTTGATGAAAACTCGAGCCGTAGATGACTTGCGGCGACCCGTACCGTAATTTTGTGCTACAGACATATCCGCCTTCCGTTAGATGTCGAGTTCTTTGGGCTGCTGGGCTGCATGAGCATGCTCAGCGCCGGCGTAGACTTTAAGCTTCTTGAACATGGCGCGACCAAGCGGACCCTTCGGAAGCATACCTTTTACGGCCTTCTGAATGATTTGCTCGGGAGCCTTGTCTACCAGCTTCTCGAAACTGATGGATTTGATTCCACCTGGAAAGCCGGTGTGGCTGTAATACATTTTATCCGATGCCTTTTTGCCGGTAACCTTCACCTGGCTGGCATTAATTACGACGATATAGTCGCCAGTGTCCACGTGAGGGGTATACTCAGGCTTATGCTTGCCCCGCAGACGAAGGGCGATTTCGGTTGACAGACGACCCAGCGTCTTGCCGGCTGCGTCTACAACGTACCAGTCACGTTTTACGGCTTCTGGTTTCGCACTCAGAGTCTTCATTTATTCCGCCTTGAACGCTATAAAAGAAACGTTAAAAACCACCACCGGTACATGCAAGGCATCCGGAGGAGGTTCACACCTGTTTATTACTGCAATGACACCATTCGGGGCTGAGATAGCGCCATCGCCTTGAAAAGCCAGGTCGCGAAGTATACTCGAACCGCTTCGGAAAACCAACCCTACCGAAAAGTGTTTCGTTAATCCCCTATTCCCGCAATACTCACACCCCAGACCAACCGTATAATTTGCAGGCATTCTCAAACAGCGTTGGTGCTATCTGCTCCGCAGACTGCCCCCTGAGCCCGGCCAGCGCACGCATAATCTGTGGCAGGTAGACTGGAGAGTTTTTACCCTTTGGCACACCGGCAGGGGCCATGTCCGGGGCGTCTGTTTCAAGAACCAGAGCCTCAATTGGCAGCCTTGCCATGGTGTCACGGGTCTTGTGGGCGCGAGCGTAGGTTATTACCCCTCCGACCCCAATATAACAACCTAGATCGACGAGTTTTCGGGCCTGCTGATAGCTACCGGAAAAACCATGCACCAACGCGCGACCAGACCAATTTGCCGACCGGAGCACTCCATATATCTGATCGTGCGTTTTCACCGAGTGAATAATCAAAGGCAGGTTGACTCGAGAGGCAATTCCAACCTGGGCCCGAAACCATTCCTGTTGCCGGTCTATATCGCCCCAGAGCGCATCGAGACCACACTCACCGAGGCCAACACAACCCGGGGGGAGCGAGGCCAGCGTCGACTCCAGTAAGGACAAATCCTGTTCGTGATGCTCATCGACATACCAGGGATGAATCCCAAGGCAGTACCACACACCCTGCTCTGGCGCCGACAATGCCCGAACTCTCGGCCAGTCGTGGCGACGCACGCCCGGTATTACCAACGCTGAGACACCTTCTTGCCGGGCACGAACCAGCTCCTGATCGCGAATATTGTCAAAATAGGGAAAGTCAAAATGGCAGTGAGCGTCGATCAGCTGCATGCACCTCTCCCGAAATCGTCGATTCAGTGCTCTCGAGTCTTGTGGAACTTGATATCCGGATAGCGCTCTTGGGCCAGATTCAGATTCACCATGGTCGGGGCGATATAAGCCAGCCGATCTCCACCATCGAGAGCGACGTTTTCCTGGTTTTTGCGCTGGAACTCGTCGAGCTTCCGCTCATCGTCACACGTCACCCAACGCGCGGTCGCCACGTTGATCGGCTCGTATATCGCCTCAACCTTGTATTCACTCTTCAACCGACTCACCACAACATCAAACTGCAGCACACCCACGGCGCCCACGATCAAGTCGTTATTCCGTACCGGCCGGAACACCTGCACCGCGCCCTCCTCAGAGAGCTGAATTAGCCCCTTCTGTAATTGCTTGGCCTTGAGCGGATCCTTCAGACGAATGCGGCGGAACAGTTCTGGTGCGAAGTTCGGAATACCGGTGAACTTCATATTCTCGCCGGCGGTGAAGGTGTCACCCAACTGAATGGTGCCGTGGTTATGCAGACCAATAATGTCGCCCGCAAAGGCTTCTTCGGCATGCTCACGATCGCCCGCCATAAACGTCAGTGCATCAGAAAATCTGACGTCTTTGGCAATTCGCACATGGCGAGCTTTCATGCCCTGACTGTATTTACCAGAGACGATGCGCATAAAGGCCACGCGATCCCGGTGCTGGGGGTCCATATTCGCCTGAATTTTAAACACAAAGCCCGAAAAATCTTCGTCAGCAGGCTCAACCATTCTGGTGTCGGTCTCGCGGGGTAGCGGTGCGGGTGCCCATTCAACCAATCCGTCCAGCATATGGTCAACACCGAAGTTACCCAACGCCGTCCCAAAGAATACCGGTGTCAGTTGACCGGCCAGAAAAGCGTCCTGATCAAATTCGTGGGACGCACCCTTCACCAGCTCAATCTCGTCCCGCAGGTCGGAAGCGTAGCCACCCAGAGCCTGCTCCAAATCAGGATTATCCAACCCTTTGATAACACGTCTCTCCTGAATCGTGTGACCCTGCCCTGACTGATACAGAACCACTTCGTCCCGGTAAAGGTGATAGATGCCCTTGAAGCTTTTACCCATGCCAATCGGCCAGGTAATGGGTGCGCAGGCAATCTTCAGAACGTCTTCAACTTCATCCATCAGCTCAATCGGATCTCGCGTATCCCGATCCAGCTTATTCATAAACGTCAGAATCGGCGTGTCACGCAGGCGCGTTACTTCCATCAGCTTGATGGTGCGTTCCTCAACACCCTTGGCGCTATCGATCACCATCAAGCAGGAGTCAACAGCCGTCAGCGTGCGATAGGTATCCTCCGAGAAATCTTCATGGCCCGGCGTATCCAGCAAGTTGACCAACTTGCCGCCGTAAGGGAACTGCATCACCGAAGTAGTTACTGATATGCCCCGTTCCTTTTCCATTTCCATCCAGTCAGACTTTGCGTGCTGACCAGACTTTTTACCTTTGACCGTGCCTGCTTTCTGGATCGCCTGACCAAACAGCAGTACTTTTTCGGTAATGGTCGTTTTACCCGCGTCCGGGTGCGAGATGATCGCAAAGGTGCGGCGCTTTGCCACTTCCTGAGATAGGTTAGACATAGACAACGAAAACCTGAATGGATTGGATGAAAGCACCGCATTATACGGGTTAGGCAATGCTCACGTGAACCGATACGCCATCACACGGGCATCTTCACGCCCGGCTGCGGCTGGATAATATCCGGGCCGGCGGCCAATTTCTTCGAAGCCCTCGCTCACATAGAGCGCAGTTGCGGCTTCATTAGTATCTCTGACCTCAAGAAGCATTTGCACCATGCCTTCCTTGACCGATGTCGACAGCACATGGCGCAAAAGTTTCCGTCCTGCTCCCTGACCCCGAAGACAAGGATGCACACAGATGTTCAGAAGGTGGGCCTCATCGACCATATAATTGACGACCGCGTAACCCCGAAGCACTTCCCCCTGAACCATCGACCAGAGCCGATAGTTTTCTTTAAAACAATCCCGAAACACCCCCTCGGTCCACGGGTGGGAGTAGCCAAGCAACTCAAGCTCCAGCACCTTCGGGAGATCGCCCGTCGTCATTGGACGAAACTCCAGATCCTGAAGCCGAACCTGATCAAAAATCGAAGAACTCATCGAGCCCCGGCGGCCAACGGCTTGATGAGCTGCCACAACTGCCGCTTGAGGTCGGGGTTTGCAGCCAGTGCCGCCAACGACTGATCGAAGACGATGTCTGGTGTCTTTTCAAGAACGTCGCCGAGGATATTGGCAATAACCGACGAGTCAGTAGGCAGGCCGAGCGTGATCACGGATTTACCTGAGTCGTTCGCCAAGTACTCCCGGAGCAAAACCGCAAGATTGGTTTCGCTGTTCAAAGACACTTTCAAATTATTAAACAGGGGCCAGCGAAGCACGCCCAATTGATGGGTAGCCGTTTCACCCAGACTACGAACAATGTTAAGCGCCAGCGTTTCTTGCAACGACAGGCTGGCCTCCTCGGAGAGATTCGCCAACAAGAGAACCCGGTCACCCGTCCAACACTGCAAACACAGCTTGGGCGCCTGAGTGACCGACACGCTCCTTGAGCCCGCACGCTCAGCATCGTCAGTAGCTTCTTTCTGATCATCGGCGGAAGATAACGGTGCACTGTCTTCCGGTCCCTCGACAACGAGTGAACTTTGAGATCCGGCAGACATTGATGGCCGCTCAGGCTCGGCGCCCATCAGTGTTTTCAGGCGCGCCAGCTTGTCCTTATTGCCGGTATCCGATCGCGAGATGGGCACGGGGGCCGGTTTTACAGGAGAGGGCGACTCTGCGGTTGCAAGATCTCGATGGACCGTCCCAAAGTCTAAGTCAGAACTCGGGGCGGCCCCCGGCAAAGGCTCTCGGGCATACCATGTGCGGATTCCCGCCATGCCCAGATAGAACTGACGCGCCGCCTCTGATCGAACCACTTCCTGCGTCACTTAGAGCACTCCGTCATATGATAGAATTTCAGACATCCCCGCCCTGAGGATGATGACGAGTGCCGCCACGAGCAATAAGGTTGAGCGCCTCAATATAGGCTTTCGCAGAGGCAATAATAATATCGGTGTCTGCACCGACACCATTCACAATGCGGCCACCCCGCTCCAGGCGGACTGTTACCTCGCCCTGGGCATCGGTCCCACTCGTAATGTTATTTACCGAATACAGTTGCAGATTACAGCCGGAATCAACCAATGACTCAATCGCTTTAAAGGTGGCGTCTACCGGGCCACTACCTTCTGCTTCTACCGCGTGCTCTTTGCCATCAAGCAACATGGTGAGGCGTGCATTAGGTACGACACCGGTCTCAGAGCACACCTGCATGCAGACCAGACCGTAGCGGCCGTCTTCCTCTTTTTGCCGGGTATCACTGGCGATGGCCTGGAGGTCTTCATCGAAGATCTCATGCTTCAGATCGGCCAACGCCTTGAACCGCGTAAATGCCTCATTAAGCTCGGTTTCAGTCTCAAACTGTATGCCAAGTTCTAGCAACCGAGTACGAAAGGCGTTGCGACCAGAATGCTTGCCCAAAACCAGGCTGTTGGTGTGCCAGCCGACATCCTCAGCTCGCATAATTTCATAGGTTTCGCGGTGCTTCAGAACCCCGTCCTGGTGAATCCCGGACTCATGGGCAAATGCATTAGCACCAACGATGGCCTTATTTGGCTGTACCGGAAAGCCGGTGATCGTGGACACCAGCCGGGAAGCCGGAACGATGTGTTGACTATCAATACGGGTGTCAATATTGAAGAGGTCCTTGCGGGTGCGAACGGCCATCACGATCTCTTCGAGTGAGGCGTTGCCGGCACGCTCACCCAACCCATTGATCGTACATTCCACCTGCCGAGCGCCGTTACTGACGGCGGCCAACGAATTGGCGACCGCAAGGCCCAAATCGTTGTGGCAGTGTACCGAAAATATAGCCTTATCTGCGTTAGGGATCCGGTTCAGCAACTGCCGGATGGTCTCGCCAAACTGCTCAGGAATTGCGTACCCAACAGTATCCGGAATATTAATCGTGCGAGCACCTGCATCAATGGCAGCCTCGATGATACGACACAGAAAATCCAGCTCTGAACGACCAGCATCCTCACAGGAAAACTCAACGTCATCAACATGACTGCGCGCACGCTTAACCGCTCGAACAGCCTGCTCTACCACTTGGTCCGGCTCCATCTGAAGCTTATGCTTCATATGGATAGGGGAAGTCGCGATGAACGTATGTATCCGGCCACTTTCTGCCGGACGAATAGCTTCGGCGGCCCGATCAATGTCTTTGTCCAGGGCTCTTGCCAGGCTACACACGGTCGAACCCTTGACTGTTTCAGCGATACCCTTGACCGCCTCAAAGTCGCCCTGGCTGGCAATGGCAAAACCCGCTTCGATCACATCGACTCGAAGTTTCTCGAGCACCTTGGCAATCCGGAGCTTTTCATTCTTGTTCATGGTGGCGCCGGGGCTTTGCTCGCCGTCCCGGAGCGTGGTGTCAAAAATGACCAGATGATCAGTAGCGGCCATTGCAAGGCTCCCATCAGAACTTGTTTTGAATAATGGCGGAAGTATATCACTTCTTCCGAACTGGAAATAAAAAACCCCCGGCAGCGACGCTGTCGGGGGTTAGGGTATTAAGAGCCTGA
>NZ_JACUUB010000102.1 GCF_014859525.1 Marinobacter sp. | reverse complement strand
CATGAGCCAGCGTATACCGGTCAAAGAGCTGACCGACAGCTTCCGTGGCCGCGCCGTGGGTGCCCTGGCGGACGACCAGCTGCGCACCAACTTTCGGGTGGCCATGGACTCGCTGATGAAAAAGCGCGCCGATGCCTTCCCGGATGAAGACGAGCGGGAAGGCCTGCGGGAGCTGGGTAACCACATCAAGGCCCGGGCCCTGTCCCGGTTGCCGGATTTGCTGGAACGGCTGGAAGCCAAGCTGACCGCCAACGGTGTGAAGGTCCACTGGGCGGAGACCACCGAAGAGGCCAACCGGATTGTCCATTCCATCATCGAGGCGAAAAAAGGCGCTCAGGTGGTGAAGGGCAAGTCCATGGTGAGCGAAGAAATGGAGATGAACGACTACCTGGCCGAGCGCAACATCGAGTGCCTGGAGTCGGACATGGGCGAGTACATTGTCCAGCTGGATGGTGAGAAGCCGTCCCATATCATCATGCCGGCCATTCACAAGAACCGCTTTCAGGTCTCCAAACTGTTCCACGACAAGCTCGGGGTTGATGAGACCGAGGATGTGAACGAGCTGATCCAGATTGGCCGGCGCACCCTGCGCCAGAAGTTTCTGGAGGCAGACGTCGGGGTGTCTGGCGTCAACTTCGCCATCGCCGAAACCGGCACCCTGCTGCTGGTGGAAAACGAAGGCAACGGTCGCATGAGCACCACTGCGCCGCCGGTACACATTGCCGTGACGGGCATCGAAAAGGTGGTGGAAAACCTGCGGGACGTGGTGCCGCTGTTGTCACTGCTGACACGCTCCGCTCTGGGTCAGCCGATCACCACCTACGTGAACATGATTTCAGGACCGCGCAAGGCGGACGAGCTGGATGGCCCGGAAGAAGTGCATCTGGTGCTGCTGGATAACGGCCGCAGCGGCGCCTTTGCCGATGCCCAGTTGCGCCAGACCCTGAACTGCATCCGCTGCGGCGCCTGCATGAACCATTGCCCGGTGTATACCCGGGTGGGTGGCCATACCTATGGCGAGGTGTATCCGGGGCCGATCGGCAAGATCATTACGCCGCATATGGTGGGCCTGCACAAGGTGCCGGATCATCCCAGCGCGTCGTCATTGTGTGGTGCCTGTGGCGAAGTGTGCCCGGTGAAGATTCCAATTCCGGAAATGCTGCAGCGATTGCGGCAGGAAAACGTGAAACGTCCCGCGGAGCAGCCGAAAGTGAAAGATGGTGGTGCCAAATACTCCCGCAAGGAGCGGGCGATCTGGCGCTTTTGGGCTAGTCTGAACACTTCGCCGATGTTCTACCGGTTGTTCTTGTGGGGCGCGACCCGCTTGCGCAAGCTGGCACCGAAAAACGTGGGCCCATGGACCGAGAACCACTCAGCGCCGGTGCCAGCCCGCCGGTCGTTGCACGATCTGGCTAAAGCCCATCTGAATCAGGGGGATCGGTGATGAGCGCCCGCAGCAATATTCTCAACAAGCTCCGGGCCGGCCTGGCGGGCACCACGCCCCGGCCTGATGATTTCGACGAGGGCCTGGTCACAACGCCCTGGCAGTATGCGCCGGAGGACCGGATTACCCGGCTGCGCTCTTTGATGGAGGCGGTACACACGGAAGTGCATCAGCTGATCCGTGCCCAGTGGCCCGCCAAGGTACAGGAATTGCTCGAAAGTCGTGGTCTGGGCAACCTGCTCTATGCGCCGGGCACCGAGCACGGCAAACAGCTGGCGGCACACTGGCAGAGCAGCGGTGCGAAAGCACAGTTGATGATCTATGACCGACCCATCGAGGAATGGAAAGACGAGCTGTTCTGGAAGGTGGATGCCAGCGTCACCGCTACTGCCGGTGGCATTGCAGCCACCGGTTCTCTGGTGCTCTGGCCGGACCGCCACGAGCCGCGCCTGATGAGCCTGCTGCCGCCGTTGCACATCGCCCTGCTCAAGGCGAGTGAGGTGGAAGATAACCTGTACGGCATGATGCAGAAGCACCACTGGTCCGCCGGTTTGCCGACCAACCTGTTGCTGGTCTCCGGCCCGTCGAAAACCGCGGATATTGAGCAGGTGCTGGCTTACGGTGCCCATGGCCCGAAAGAGCTGGTGGTCCTCATCCTTGAGGACGCCTGAGGGGAGGTGGGTTACTTGACCCCGAACCCTCGCTTGTTCAGGAACTCCTTCATGTGTGGCCGCAGCTTGCTGGTAAACAGCGGCTTCAGCTGCTCGGACCAGTTGGTATCCTTGTTGCCGCCAGTGCGCGCGCCGTAATAACGGGCCATGGTGTCGTCGAAGCTGGCCACCAGAGCCTCGTCTTCGGCGTCGTCGTACACGTCTTCCTTGAGGATAGCGGCCAGGGGCAGTCTTGGCTTCACCTCCGGATTCTGGTCCGGGTAACCCAGGCACAGGCCGAACACCGGGTACACATGCGCCGGCAGTTTGAGCAGATCGCTCACGTCCTGCGGGTTGTTGCGTATGCCGCCGATGTAGCAGATACCCAGGCCTTCCGATTCAGCCGCCACCACCACATTCTGGGCAATCAGTGCGGCGTCAACGCTGGCCACCAGCAGCTGCTCCGTCATACCGCGAATCACCTCCGCACCGGCTTTCTCGGCGGATTCGGTGGCCCGCTTCATATCGGCGCAGAACACCAGAAAATCCGAACAGGTCTCCACATAGGTTTGCCCGCCGGCAAGTTCGGCGAGCTTCCGACGGCTTTCCGGATTGACCACATGAATAATGGTGTAGGCCTGCACGTGGTTGGAAGTAGCTGCGCATTGCCCGGCACGGATCAGGTCTTCAAACAGTTCCCGGGGAATCTGCTGATCCTTGAACTTGCGGATGGAGCGATGGGATTTCAGGAGTTCGATGGTCGGATTCATAGGGCCTCGCCTGCTGCAGGTAAAGGCAGACGATAGCTTGCTTATGAGGGCGCGTACAACAGGACAAAGGTACAGGCCTTTCTGTTCTGGCCGTATTCAGCTCTGGTCAATGCTCAGCGTATCGCTGGGAGAGTTTAGACCACCAGTGGCCAGGCGAATCTTCACCTCAAGATTGTGCCGGGAATTGGCATTGCTGAGGGCCTCTTCCTGCGTGATCTTACCCGCGTTGTAGAGCTCAAAAATGGCCTGATCAAAGGTCTTCATACCGTGTTCGCCGCCCCGGGTCATGATGTCCGCAATACCATCTATCTCGCCCTTGGAGATCAGATCCCGGATGTAGGGGCTGGCAAGCATCACTTCTACGGCCACCACCCGTTTGCCGTCTTTGCCCTTTAACAGGCGCTGGGCCACCACCGCTTTCAGGTGCAGGCTCATGTCCATGAACAGCTCCTTGTGGGCATGCTCCGGAAAGAAGTTCACAATCCGGCGCATGGTATGGTCCACGTTGCTGGCGTGCAGGGTGGAGATGCACAGGTGGCCGGTTTCCGCATAAGTAAGTGCGTGCTTCATGGTGTCCCGGTCACGGATCTCACCAATCATGATCACATCGGGCGCTTCGCGCATGGCTCGGCGCAGGGCTTCGTTGTAGGAGCGGGTATCCACCCCCACCTCCCGCTGATTGACCACACTTTTCTTGTGGCTGTGGGTGTACTCGATCGGGTCTTCCACCGTCAGGATATGGCCGGACTGGTTGCTGTTGCGATGGTCAATCATCGAGGCCAGGGTGGTGGACTTGCCTGAGCCGGTGGAACCCACCACCAGTATCAGGCCACGGGGCTCCATAATCAGTTTTTTCAGCACCGGTGGCAGGCCAAGGTCTTCAATAGAAGGAATGTCGTTACGCAGGTGGCGCACCACCATGCTGACTTCACCGCGCTGCCAGAAGACATTCACCCGGAAGCGACCGACGTCGTCCACCCCAATCGCCATATCCAGTTCCAGATTCTTCTCGAACTCGGCCCGCTGCTTGTCATTCATCACCGAGTAGGCCAACTGACGGACGGCACCAGAGGCGAGGGCGCTCTGGGTGATCGGGCCGGTTTTGCCTTCTACTTTCATCATGACGGGCGAACCGGTAGAAAAAAACAGGTCAGAGGCACCCTTGTCGGCCATGACTTTCAGGTAGGCGGGCAGTTCCATGAAGACTCCTCAGGGTTACGGAAGCAGCGTGTGCCGGGAAATAAAGCCAACAGGCACCATTGCTATCAACTATAGTAGAGAGGCCCCTGTTTCAGGAAGGGGGCACGCGCGAAAGCGCCACCGATCAACAGCATGGTCGCGGTATCCCCATAAAGACAAACACTACGAAGCGCCGGATGACTAAAACAAACGCCGAGATCGCAACGCAATTACATCAACGCCGAAAGCCTCTGCCATTATTGCTGTACTTGCTCGCTGTCCTGATACTGCTGATCTCTGCCGGGATCATTGGCAATAACGCCTACCAGCGTACGTACCAGGCGGCATTTGATCGCTCCCAGGCCCGGGCCGACCTGGCGTCTGCGTTTATCGCTAACAGCTTTCTTTCGGGGCAATACAGCTTGCGCACCATCGCCACCTTTGTTGAGCCGCTTATCGAGACTCCCGTGTTTGCTGCCAAGGCGGGTCTCGAGGGTATAGAAGGGCTGCTGGATGAGAAAATCCAGGGTACCGGCTTTATCGATGCCTTTTTCGTCACCGGTCTGGATGGCCGTCCGCTGTATTCCTCGACAACCGCGAACCAGACATTGCTTACGGCGCTCATTGAACGCTTTGTTGCTGATGACGCCAACGGCGATTTGGTAACGCCGCTGTATGTCGATCCGGACACAGGCAAGTTTTCGATCTGGCGTATTCGCGAACTACGATCAGCCTCGGGTTCGGTTAATGCATTGCTTTTGGCTCGGCAATCACCGGATGTGCTGGCAAAGGCGGTAGATCGCCTGTCCTTGTCGGAAGGCGAGAGCCTGGCCCTGATCGACGAGAAGATGCGGCTAGTGGCGCGACTGCCAAAACCAGTTGTCGGCGAACCGTCGGAGATCACCGGAGTCCGTATTCAGGAACCCCACACCCGGGCTTTTATCGAGAGTAGCGAGAGCATAGGCCAGGTGATTACCGCCTCGCCGGTCGATGGTGAAAATCGTTTCTATACCTTCCGGCGGGTTGAGGGGTTGCCTTATGTGGTGGTCGTAGGAGAACAAACGGCGGTAGCCATGCGGGGCTGGCGACAAAGCGTACTGATTGGCAGTGTCGGTATTGTGCTGAGTGCCCTGATGGGTGGCTTCCTGCTCCAGCAGTTTTACCGAAGGCTCCGGGTGGAGCAATCGCTGTTGGTAGAGAACCAAACCCGGAAAAAACTGCAGCAGGATGCCCAAGGCAACGCAGCAAGGCTGAGAGCGTTGGTTGCTTCGATACCCGATATGATCTTTGTCATCGGCCGGAAGGATACGTATGAGTTTGTTCATGCCGCTGAGCCGTCCAAATTACTTATGCCACCGGAACAAATTAAAGGTCTGGATTATCACGATGTGCTTCCGCCAGAACTGGCCAGGCGGTTCGACATTGTAAAAACAGACGTTGCCAACAGTCGACAGCCGCGGAATTTCGAGTACCAGTTGTTCCTGGAGGGCGAGGCCCGGCACTTTGAAGCCAGGGTGGCGGCGATTCCGGACAGCGAAGGGCAGAACAATGGCTTCCTTGCACTGGTCCAGGACATCACCGAAAGCAAACTGCAACAGGCGGAGGTGCGCATTGCCTCCACGGCTTTTGAAACCCATCTGGGCATTATTATTACCGACGACCGGGGCGTGATTCTTCGGGCCAACCGGGCCTTTACCCGCATTACCGGTTATGAAGAGCATGAAGTGATCGGGCGAACGCCGAAAATTCTGCAGTCCGGAATCCAGGATAAGGCCTTCTACCAGCACCTTTGGCACCGGGTAACTGAAACCGGATCCTGGGAAGGCGAAATCTGGAACCGTCGAAAGAATGGCGACGTGTTTGCAGAATGGCTCACGGTAACCGCTGTGCGGGGAGACGCCGGCACCATTCTTAATTACGTGGGCACCTTTCACGACATCACCGAGCGCAAAGAAGCCGAGCAACAGGTGCATCGGTTGGCGTTTTACGATTCGTTGACCGGACTGGCCAATCGGGCCCTGCTGGAGGAGCAGATTGTTGACGCGGGCCGATCCAACCACCGCAACGGTACCTTCGCGGCACTGCTGTATCTGGACATTGAGCAGTTCCGGGCGGTTAATGATTCCCGAGGTTACGAGGTGGGGGACAATGCACTGAAATCGCTGGCGGGTCGGTTGCAGGCGATCATGCGGGAAAATGACACCCTGGCCCGGGTTGGTGGTGACGAGTTCGGTGTGCTGCTGCCATCGTTGCAAGCCTCGGAACAAGAGGCCGCGCAGCTGGCCGAGGTGGTGGCACAGAAAATCCTGGAAGCGTTCGCCAGCCCGGTTGAGGTGATGGGGCATCGGGTACAGGTGGATGTGAGTATCGGCATTACCATCATCGGCGGTGTGGTTGACCATTTTGATCAACAGCTCCAACGGGCCGAGCAGGCCACTCAGCAAGCCAAGGAACAGACACGGCATACAGGCCTCAACCGCGTGGCCTTTTTCAATCCTGAGATGCAGGCGAAGGTGGTTGAACATGTCTTGCTGGAGGATCAGCTGCGTAATGCACTGAAGGAAAACCAGCTGGTACTGTATTTTCAGCCCCAGGTGCGATTCCCTGACATTTGCGTAGGGTACGAGGTGCTGCTGCGCTGGCAGCACCCGGAGCAGGGGCTGGTGTCGCCAGCGGTGTTTATTCCCTTGGCGGAAAAGAGCCGGTTGATTCTTCCTATTGGGCGATGGGTGCTGGAGCAGGCCTGCCAGACCCTTGCGCGCTGGCAGGACGATCCGGA
>NZ_JACUUB010000030.1 GCF_014859525.1 Marinobacter sp. | reverse complement strand
TGCTGTTGAGGTCGCTGGCCAGCGCCTGCAGTTCTTTTTTTCCCGCTTTGCCGGGCAGGGCGATGCAGTGCAGGTGGTTGTCCAGATCAAACATCGGGTCGTCTTGCCAGTAGGCTCGATCGCCATTGTCTACGACTCGCTGGCGAAACCGATGATACTTCAGAAAGCGCTCTTCCAGCGTGCGCTTCAGCCGTTTGATAGATATCGGGTGCTCGAGCATTAACACGCCGGATATCATCATTGGATTCTCAGCGGTATCCATGCGTAGCCAGGCGCGATCGACTGATGTCATCGCGGTCTGTTTAGGTGACATAAGCCCTCCCTTTGCCATGAGCCAACTATTGGCGCGTCCGGTAGTAACCTCGGGGTCGGAACGGGGGTTAGCTTTTGAGTATAGGAGGGTTTTGGCGGGTCGAGAAGAGGGGGAAAGGCGACAGAGCGTGCCAGGCTCAGTTGTTGGCGTCGCGCATGATTCTCTGCTTCTGGCGGTTCCAGTCGCGCTCTTTCTCGGTCGCACGTTTGTCGAAGAGCTTCTTGCCTTTAACCAGCGCAATCTCACACTTCACTTTGTTTTGTTTCCAGTAAAGCGCAAGCGGAATGCAGGTGTAGCCATCCTGACTGACCTGGCCGACAATTCTGGCGATTTCTTTTGCATGCAGCAGCAATTTGCGGGTCCGGGTCGGATCGGCAATAACGTGGGTAGAGGCTGCATTCAGGGGCATAATGTGAGCACCAAGCAGCCAGGCTTCGCCATCTTTGAGAAGTACGTAGGCATCGACGAGCTGGCCCTTGCCGGCGCGCAGGGATTTAACCTCCCAGCCAAGCAGTGCCAGACCTGCCTCAAACCGGTCTTCAATATGGTATTCGTGTTTCGCCTTTTTGTTGAGGGCGATGGTGCTGCTGGGTGCGCTTGCTTTCTTCTTGCTCATGAATCCTGTCCGGGATCGGAAGAATGTGTATGCCGGTGCGGTGGTCTTGGGCCGGCAAAACGCGCATTGTAGCTCAGGACTGCCGGGCGGGTCACGATTTCACCGATGGTACTGGTCGTTCACGCAGGGGGTGTTCCGTTACAATGGGGCGCCATTGATTGTCAGGGATCGGAATGCTGGGTAAATATCATACATCGATCGGGTCGTTTACTCGAAAATCGACCTTCTTCTGGGCCGCTCTGGGTGCAACAGTGGGCTTGGCCAACTTGTGGCAGTTTCCGTACCTGGCGAGTGTGCACGGAGGCGGGCTGTTCATTTTGCTCTATCTGGCCTGCCTATTGCTGGTGACGTTGCCGTTGATGGTCACAGAAGCGGTGCTTGGCCGCCATTCACGCCATGGCATTGTTCTGGCCATGGACGGTTTGGTAAAGAGTGCCGGCTGCTCACCGCTGTGGCGACTGGCCGGGCCGCTCAGCATTGTTGCGGCGTTCGTTGTGTTGTCCTTTACCGCGGTGTTTGGCGGGATTGTGCTGGCCTATGTGTTTTTCGGGGCGACCGATCGTTTTGGTGCCGCCACGCAGGAATCGGCAACCCGGTTTCTTTCAAATTTTGTCTCAAATCCCGGGCGATACCGGGAGTTTATGGCCTGGCACGCCTTTTTCCTTATTCTGGTGATTTGGGTGTCTGCCCAAGGTGTGGTGCGAGGGCTTGAGCGATCACTGCGCATGCTTGTGCCTTGTACGTTTTTGCTCATGTTGGCGTTGTTTGCTTTAGCGGTGAGTCATGGTCGGCTCGATGCTGGCATTGAACACTTGCTGGCGTTCAGGCCCCATGATGTCGGTTTTGACAGCCTTCAGGCGGCATTCTTCCACGCGTTCTACACCCTGGGCCTGGGTATGGGTGTGTGGGCGATTTTCGGCGCTTACAGCACGTCCCACACTCGGCTTAAACGTTCCATGCTCGCGGTCGTGTTGATGGATACCCTGATTGCGATTTTGGCCGGTCTGATGATGTTCTCGGTGGCCTTGGGCAGCGCCAGTCTGGACGGTGAGCACGGCTTTGCGTTGCTGTTTGTGTCCTTGCCGGTGACGCTGGCGCACGTGCCATACAGTCAGCTTGTGATTGCCGCAGTGTTTCTGCTGGTGGTGATGATTGTTTGGGCGACCGCCATTTCGCTGTTGGAACCCATAGTTGGCTGGTTTCGTGAGTGGACCGGTGCGCCAAGAGGCTGGTCGGCGGTGATTGCTGGCGCGTCAGTCTGGATGGCCGGGTTGGCCTCGCTGTTGTCGTTCAATCTATGGGCGGATTATCAGTTTGCCGGTGCTACCATTTTCCGGTGGCTGGAGCTGATCACGGGCGGCGTACTGATTCCCCTGGTTGCGATACTGATTGCCACTTTTGCCGGCTGGTGCCTTACCCGTCGCTATGCCGCCAGCATCCTGGGCAGTACTCCGGTTGTGATGCGGAAAATCTGGTATTGGGTGATGCGCTTCGTCTTGCCGGTTGTTGTTGCCTGGATAGGGCTGCAATACACGGTATTCTCGCTGTCGAATCTGTGTGATAACAGCAGTGCTGCCATCTGGTGTACCCCGGAGAGTGTGACCGAAGAACTGGTTCCGGCGCTACCAGTAACCGAACCACAAGGCGCGGAGTCAGCGCCACAAAATGGTGTAAAGAACTCGGGGCAAGAGCCCCGGGACGACAGCCCAAGGGCCTTACCCCTTGAAAACGCCCCAAACGACGACGATATCCTTTATCATAGCGTGTAGCCGGCTCTTTTGGGCCGGTCCGCCTCCAATATTGCAAAGCGCAGGGATCCCGGTTTTCATGGCTTATCAGATTGATAAAACCGCGTTGGTCATGCATTCGGCTGAACGTATGTTCCATCTGGTCAACGATATTGCCCGCTACCCCGAGTTCTTACCTTGGTGTGCCGGGGCCGAAGTGCATGCACGAACGGATGCAGAAATCATGGCGTCCCTGGAGATTGCCAAAGGCGGCGTGAGGCACCGGCTGACGACTCGTAATCAGTTGCTGATGCCAGAAGCCATCGAAATGAGCCTGGTAGACGGCCCTCTGAAAAACCTGCGGGGGCGCTGGCATTTCCGCGCACTCGACGATAATGCCTGCAAGGTCATTCTCACGCTTGAGTTCGAATTCTCCGGTTCCTTGTCCAAAATGACTTTCGGGCCAGTATTCAATCAGGCGGCCACGACGATGGTTGATGCGTTTTGTCGGCGAGCGGATGAAATCTACTCGGGAGGGTTGGTGTAATGCAGGTAGAGATAGCTTATGCGCGTCCGGACAAACAAAAGATCGTGCCTGTTCAGGTGCCTGAAGGAGCTACCGCGCTTGAGGCAGCAACGTTATCTGGCATCGTCGACGTGTTTCCCGAAATCGACCTGGCCACGATCGACATGGGCGTGTTCGGAAAGGTTGTCAAAAATCCGGCTGCTCACGAACTTCGAGAAGGCGATCGTGTAGAACTGTATCGGCCGTTGAAAATAGACCCGAAGCAGGCCCGGTTGAACCGGGCCAAAAAGAAAGGCTAACTCGACGCTCAGTAGGCGGGTGTTTCGTCGAGCAGTTGGGCCTCATAATGGCTGAACTCGTCACCTTCATAATAAACGATGATGCGTTGTTCCTTGATGTCGCCACCCCGACGCTGGAACGTGTAGACATAATATTCGCGCGAAGTGTCTACCGGATTAAGCATAAGTGGCGAGCCCATCACCGCGCGTACCTGACTCCTTGGCATGCCTTCGGACAAACTGTTGAGTTCTTTCTCGGTGACGATATTACCCTGCTGGACATTGATTTTATAAACGCCGGGGAACGCGCAACCGGCCAGGGCTAAAATGCTAATAAGAACGATAGCTGTGAGCTTTTGCATCGCCGGGGGAAATCCTCTATCTTGAAATCGCCTGCATACAAGCAGGTGTGAAACGGGTAATCCGTTGAACGGCGGCTTCATCATACCGTAAGCCGTAAGGCACACCAACGAGTGAATAGTAACATGCCATCTGAAAACGCCGAATTACGAAAGGTCGGTCTTAAGGTGACCCTGCCACGGGTCAAGATCTTCAATATTCTGGAAAACGCCAAAGAGCATCACCTGAGTGCTGAAGACGTCTACAAGAAACTTCTGGACCAGGGCGATGACGTGGGCCTGGCGACGGTTTATCGTGTGCTGACTCAGTTTGAGGCTGCCGGCCTGGTGCTTCGCCATAATTTTGAAGGTGGTCATGCGGTGTTCGAAATGGCTGGCGACGATCACCATGACCATATGGTTTGTATGCAAACGGGTGAGGTGGTCGAGTTTGTTGATGACATTATTGAGGAGCGTCAGCAGAAAATCGCCAAAGAGCACGGTTATGAAATTGTTGACCACAGCCTGATTCTGTACGTGAAGCCTTTGAAGTCCGATAAAAAATAAGCCAAAAAAAGGGGGCCAGCAAATGCCGGCCCCATGAACTCTCTGAAGCGAGAGGGGGTTCAGTGATGGGTCGCCTGGCCCTTTACAAACATCTCTCGGGCGTGGGCAATAGTATGTTCAGTCATGTCCAGGCCTCCCAGCATTCTCGCCACCTCGCTGATTCTTCCCTGATCATCCAGCGGCTCAATACGTGAGTAAGTTGCGTCCTGTTCGGTGAATTTGCTGACAAACAAGTGTTGATGACACTGCGCCGCTACCTGAGGCAAGTGAGTAACGCACAGTACCTGGCCGTCGCTGCCCAATGAGCGCAGCAGGCGGCCGACGACTTCTGCAGTGCCACCGCCAATGCCCACATCAACCTCGTCGAATACCAAGGTGGGTGTGGTGGAGGTTTGGGCGACGACAACCTGAATGGCCAGACTGATTCGGGACAGTTCGCCCCCGGAAGCGACCTTGGCCAACGGACGGGCTGGTTGGCCAGGGTTGGCGCTCACCAAAAACTCGATGTCTTCCATGCCGTGGGGCGCTGGTTCATCGTTATTGTTGCGGCCCAGACGGGTTACAAACTGAACAGCGGGCATGCCTAGCTGAATGAGCTCTTGGGCAATCCGCTGGTCCAGCTGTGTCGCCGCTTGCTCGCGCTTCTCCGTCAGCTGTTGCGCCAGCTGATTGAACTGTTCACGCTGGCTGTCCAGCTCGGCTTGCAGTTGCTCCAGGCTGCCTTCACCGCCATCGAGTTCTGCCAGTTCCTGGCTCAGGCGCTGATGCAGTTCGGGGAGTTCTTCCGGTGTGATGCGGTGCTTTCGGGCCATCTGATAAATGGCACTCAGGCGCTCCTCCACTTCTGCCAGCCGGGCCGGGTCTGCTTCGTAATCTTCGATAAAATGGCGCAGATTGTCGCCGGCTTCGGTAATCTGGATTTGCGCCTCGGTCAGCATCTGGATGGTGTCTGCCAGCGCCGGCACATCTACCGGCAACTGCTCCAGTTGCTGTAGAGCTTGGCGAAGCAGACCGGCGGCGTTGGTGTCGTCTTCGGTGCACAGCAGTGCTGCGTGGTGACTGCTGTGCAACACGGCGTCGGCCTGACTGAGTTGTGCTTGTTCCTGCTCCAGTGCCCCTTGTTCGTCCGCGTGCAGTGCAAGCTTGTCGAGCTCTTCTACCTGGTAGCGCAACAGCTGGAGTTTTGCTTCGGCTTCATCGGCATTCTGACGCCGTAGATCCAGCTTTTGCCGCGTCTGGTTCCAGGTCTTCCATGCGTTTCTGGTGTGCTCTGAAAGGCTTTCCGCTCCGGAAAACTCATCCAGTAATTTTCTGTGAGTGTCTTTCTGCAGGAGCGATTGATGTTGGTGCTGGCTGTGAATGTCCATCAATTGGCTGCCCAGCTCTTTGAGCTGGGACAGCGGGCAGGGCTGGCCATTGATAAAGGCTTTCGATCGGCCATCTTTGCTGATGGTTCGGCGCAGGATGCAATCGTCTTTGTCATCCAGCTCGTGATCTTCCAGCCACTGGCGCGCTTCCGGAAGACGGGCAATATCAAAGCTGGCGGAAATGTCGGCACGCTTGGCACCGTGGCGAACGGCTCCGGCATCGGCGCGCCCGCCCATGGTCAGGCCGAGTGCATCCAGAACGATGGATTTGCCGGCGCCGGTTTCTCCGGTGAGGGCTGTCATGCCTTTGCTGAAGTGCAGATCAATCCGCTCAGCAATGGCGTAATTAGATACCGTGAGTTGTAAAAGCATGCCGATCACCTCCGGTCAGAGCTGGAACGTCTCTGATTGATTTCCTGATACTGTGGTTTCATACAGTTGCTGTGAATATATACAGCCTTTTCCCTGTTTGCAAATCGTCCAGCGCTTAAATATGCAAAGAAAGCGGTGCGGATGGTTGAAACCTGGCAAGCGGGCCCCATATTCGTTCGCAAAGCCGTATTTTCCTGTCCTTCAGAGGGCGGGGCTCTTTTAGCCGCAGGCCTTCGGGCCCAGGGAAAATCCATCAGGAGTTGTCATGAGTGCTGACGATAAGCGCAACGAACAGGTAGATGAACATAACGAGCCGGCAGAGGCTGCTGCAGAACAGGCAAACGGTGCAGAGCCGTCGGGCGAAAGCTCAGAGCTCGAAGCACTGAGCGCCAAGTTGCAGGAATATCAGGACCAGGCCTTGCGCGCCCAGGCTGAGATGCAGAACGTTCGCCGCCGTGCCGAGATTGATGTCGAGAAGGCTCACAAGTTTGCGGTGGAAAAGTTCGTGAAGGAGTTGCTTCCGGTCGCGGACAGTCTTGAGAAAGCTGTCGAGAGTACCGAGGGCCAGGAAAACGCCGGTGAATTGGTAGCGTCCATTCGTGAGGGCGTGGAGATGACGCTCAACCTCTTCATGAACAGCATCAAGAAATTCAACGTCGAGCAGGTGAACCCGGTTGGTGAACCGTTTGATCCCAATCAGCATGAAGCCATGTCTATGGTGCCTGCACCAGACGCTGAGCCAAACAGTGTAGTGGCGGTCGTGCAGAAAGGTTATCTGCTCAACGGTCGCGTGGTTCGTCCTGCCATGGTGGTTGTTGCAAAGGCAGAAAACGCACCAAAAATCGACGAGCAGGCTTGAAATAACGTTTAAAGCGCCAATATAGCGATTAACCAGCAAAATCCGGAGTATTCAGGTCCGGGGCAGCATTCAGAAAGATTTGGAGTGATTCGATGAGCAAAATTATTGGTATCGACTTGGGAACCACCAATTCCTGTGTAGCCATCATGGATGGTGACAAGGTTAAGGTTATTGAAAACGCCGAGGGTGATCGCACCACCCCGTCCATTGTTGCCTACACGGAAGATGGTGAGACGTTGGTTGGTCAGTCAGCGAAGCGTCAGGCGGTTACTAACCCGCACAACACTCTGTACGCCATCAAGCGTTTGATCGGTCGTCGTTTTGAAGATGACGTGGTCCAGAAAGACATCAAGATGGTGCCTTACAAGATTGCCAAGGCAGACAACGGTGATGCCTGGGTAGAGGTTAAGAATGAGAAAATCGCGCCGCCACAGGTGTCTGCTGAAATTCTCAAAAAGATGAAGAAGACAGCCGAAGACTACCTGGGTGAGAAAGTAACCGAGGCAGTTATCACGGTTCCGGCTTATTTCAATGACAGTCAGCGTCAGGCCACCAAAGATGCGGGCAAGATTGCCGGTCTGGAAGTAAAGCGCATCATCAACGAGCCGACGGCTGCTGCACTGGCGTACGGCATGGACAAGAAAACCGGTGATCGCACCATCGCGGTTTATGACCTCGGCGGTGGTACCTTCGATCTGTCCATCATTGAGATCGCTGATGTTGACGGTGAACATCAGTTTGAAGTTTTGGCCACCAATGGTGACACCTTCCTGGGCGGTGAAGACTTCGACCTGAAAATCATCGAATACCTGGCGGACCAGTTCAAGAAAGACAGTGGTATCGATCTGCGCGGTGACTCCCTGGCCATGCAGCGCCTGAAAGAGGCTGGTGAAAAAGCCAAGATCGAGCTGTCCAGCAGTCAGCAGACCGACGTCAACTTGCCGTACGTGACAGCTGATGCGTCTGGCCCGAAGCACATGAACGTCAAGCTGACCCGTGCCAAGCTGGAATCCCTGGTAGAAGACCTGGTTCAGCGCAGCCTCGAGCCCTGTAAAGTGGCGCTGCAGGACGCCGGCATGAAAGCGTCTGAAATCGACGAGGTTATCCTTGTTGGTGGTCAGACCCGTATGCCGCTGGTGCAGGAAAAAGTAAAAGAGTTCTTCGGCAAAGAAGCCCGCAAGGATGTTAATCCGGATGAAGCTGTCGCCATGGGTGCGGCTATTCAGGCGGCTGTTCTGTCTGGTGATGTGAAAGACGTACTGCTGCTGGACGTCACGCCGCTGACCCTGGGTATCGAAACCATGGGTGGAGTTGCGACACCGCTGATCGACAAGAACACCACCATCCCGACCAAGAAGTCGCAAACCTTCTCCACTGCGGATGACAGCCAGACGGCCGTTACCATCCACGTGGTTCAGGGTGAGCGCAAGCAGGCGGCACAGAACAAGTCGCTCGGTCGTTTCGACCTGGCCGACATTCCGCCGGCTCCGCGCGGTGTGCCCCAGATTGAGGTGACTTTTGATATCGATGCCAACGGTATCCTGAACGTGTCTGCAAAAGATAAGGCGACCGGTAAAGAACAGTCCATTGTGATCAAGGCGTCGTCAGGTCTGAATGACGACGAGATTGAAAAGATGGTGCGTGATGCCGAAGCCAACGCCGACGAAGATCGCAAGTTCGAGGAGTTGGTGCAGGCGCGCAACCAGGGCGATGCCATGGTTCACGCCGTGCGCAAGACTCTGACCGATGCCGCTGACAAGGTCACGGACAGCGAGAAAGAGTCCATCGAAGCGGCTATCAAGGATCTTGAAGAAGCACTGACTGGTTCCGATAAAGAAGCGATCGAAAGCAAGACGCAGAAGCTGACGGAAGTGTCGTCCGAGTTGGCTCAGAAGATGTACGCGGACCAGGCTGGGCAAGAGCAGCAGGCAGGCGGGCAGGAAGAGGCTCAGGCTCAGAAAGCTGACGACGCTGTTGACGCCGAGTTCGAAGAAGTCAAAGAAGACGAAAAGAAGTAAATTCGAAGTATATCAGGCAGTTGGAAAACGCGAGCAAAGCTCGCGTTTTCCTCGTTATACAACAGGGTTTTAAAGCATGGCCAAGCGCGATTATTACGAAATACTCGGGGTTTCCCGGGATGCGGACGAGAAGGACATTAAGCGGGCATACCGAAAGCTTGCGATGAAATATCATCCGGACCGTAACCCGGACGATGTAGACGCCGAGAACAAGTTCAAAGACGCCAGCGAAGCCTATGAAATCCTGGCGGATTCCAGCAAGCGTGCCGCCTACGATCAGTTCGGTCATGCCGGGGTGGATGGTCAGGCCGGCGGTGGCTTCGGTGGAGGCGGCGGTGGCAGCTTTTCCGATATTTTCGGCGATGTGTTTGGTGATATTTTCGGGGGTGGTGGCGGTCGTGGTCGCAACACTCGTGGCGCCGATCTTCGTTACACGCTGGAGTTGGATCTGGAAGAAGCGGTCAAAGGCAAGACCGTCAAGATCAACATTCCCGGGCACAAAGAATGTGACGCCTGTGACGGTAGTGGCGCTGAAAAAGGCTCTCGGCCGGAAACCTGCGGAACCTGTCAGGGTATGGGGCAGGTGCGAATGCAGCAAGGCTTCTTTACTGTGCAGCAGGCTTGCCCTACCTGTCGGGGTTCTGGTCAGATCATCAAGAATCCCTGTAAGGTGTGTCACGGTCAGGGTCGGGTGAGGCAGGAAAAAACACTGTCTGTGAAAGTGCCTCCGGGCGTGGACACCGGCGATCGCATTCGCCTGTCCGGTGAAGGTGAGATGGGTGTGGACGGGGGCCCACCGGGCGACCTGTACGTACAGATGGCGGTGCGCGAGCACTCCATTTTTACCCGTGACGGCCGTAACCTTTATTGCGAAGTGCCCATCAGCATCGTTGATGCCGCCTTGGGTGGAGAGCTGGAAGTGCCCACCCTGGATGGTCGGGTAAAGCTGAAAATTCCGGCTGAGACCCAGACTGGCAAGCTCTTCCGTTTGCGGAATAAAGGCGTTAGCCCGGTTCGTGGTGGCCCCGCCGGTGATTTACTGTGCAGGGTCACGGTTGAGACGCCGGTTAACCTGACCAAGCGCCAGAAAGAGCTGCTGGATGAGTTCCAGAAAACCCTGGACGGCACCAACGGTACCCATCACGCTCCGAAAAAAACTTCGTGGTTTGAAGGTGTAAAAAGCTTCTTCGACGAAATGAAATTCTGAGGACAGGACAGATGCGGGTAGCAATCATCGGCGCCGCCGGGCGCATGGGTAAGGTATTGATTGAAGCGGTAGACGGCACCGAAGGCCTGGAGTTGGGTGCGGCGATTGTCGAGCCGGACAGCAGTCTGATCGGGGCCGACGCGGGCGACATGACAGGTGTTGGCAAAACCCGGGTCAAAATGGCCGGAAGCCTGGCTGATGTAAAAGATGATTTCGATGTACTGGTCGACTTTACGTTTCCGGACTTAACCCTGGAGAACGCCAGGTTCTGCAAGGCCAATGGCAAAATGTTGGTGATTGGTACCACCGGCCTGACGGACGCTGAAAAAGAACAGCTGGCTCTGGCGGCAGAATCCATTCCGGTGGTTTTCGCTCCGAACATGAGCGTGGGTGTCAACGTGATGCTGAATCTGTTGAAGACCGCGGCCGCGACTCTGGGTGACGACTACGATGTGGAAATCATCGAAGCCCATCACCGCCACAAGAAAGATGCGCCTTCTGGTACCGCCCTGCGAATGGGCGAGGTGGTGGCGGATGCGCTTGGCCGAGATCTCAAAGAGTGCGCCGTATACGGACGTGAAGGTTTTACTGGCGAGCGCACCCGAACAGAGATTGGTTTTGAAACCATTCGCGCGGGCGATGTGGTGGGCGATCATACCGTGTTATTTGCCACCGAAGGTGAGCGCATTGAAATCACCCACAAGGCCAGTAGTCGCATGACCTTTGCCAAAGGCGCCATGCGCGCAGCCTTGTGGCTTGAAGGTAAAGCGGCGGGTCTGTACGACATGCAGGACGTTTTAGGTCTTAAGAGTTAATGGTCGTGGACAAAAATCGTCAGATTTCTTACAATAAAGCGATTTCACTGCACCAAGCGTACCATTGAAAAGTTTATAAGGAAGCGGGACCGGGTTAAGACTCTGTCTCGCTTTTTTGCAACCTGAATATGCGCTTGCGTTCCTGTTCGTGACGAACTTACGCCACTCGATGAGGATACAAGCCTTGAGTACACCAGCAATCCTTGCTCTCGCAGACGGAAGCCTTTTTTACGGCACCGCCATTGGCGCAAACGGAGAAACCAGCGGCGAGGTAGTCTTCAATACTGCCATGACCGGCTATCAGGAAATCCTGACCGACCCGTCCTACTCGCGCCAGATCGTCACCCTGACGTATCCGCACATTGGTAACACCGGTGTGAACGCGGAAGACGTAGAATCCGATCGCATTCACGCCGCCGGGCTTATCATTCGCGACTTGCCGTTGCTTGCCAGTAGCTGGCGCAACCAGGGCAGTCTTGACGACTACCTGCGAAGCAACAACATTGTTGGCATTGCCGACATCGATACCCGTCGGTTGACTCGCATCCTCCGGGACAAAGGCTCTCAGAATGGCGCCATTGTTGCTGGCGATAATGCAACCGCTGAGCGTGCATTGGAGCTGGCTAATGCCTTCCCGGGTCTTAAGGGGATGGATCTGGCCAAAGAAGTGACGTGCGATCAGCCATATCAATGGAGCCAGACCGAATGGGATCTGGCCTCGGGCTACGGTGAGCGGACCTCTGCCAGTTTCAAAGTGGTGGCGTGGGATTACGGCGTAAAATATAACATTCTGCGGATGCTGGCCGCGCGGGGCTGCGATATCACCGTGGTGCCTGCACAAACGCCTGCCGCCGATGTGCTCGCGATGAAGCCGGACGGCATTTTCCTGTCCAACGGCCCGGGCGATCCCGAACCCTGCGACTACGCCATTGCCGCGATCAAAGAGGTTCTGGATACCGAGGTTCCGGTGTTTGGTATCTGCTTGGGTCATCAATTGCTGGCGCTGGCCAGTGGTGCCAAAACCATGAAGATGGGCCACGGCCATCACGGTGCCAACCATCCGGTGCAGGATCTGGCCAA
This sequence comes from Marinobacter sp., assembly GCF_014859525.1. Lineage (GTDB taxonomy): Bacteria > Pseudomonadota > Gammaproteobacteria > Pseudomonadales > Oleiphilaceae > Marinobacter. Next base: position 22,969 of record NZ_JACUUB010000030.1, on the reverse strand, counting down.
AGGTACGGTGATGATCACCAGTCAGAACCACGGTTTTGCCGTGGATGAATCGACCTTGCCTGCGACCGTACAAGCGACCCACAAATCGTTGTTTGACGGCACCCTGCAGGGCATTCGTCGGACCGACAAGGCGGCCTACAGCTTTCAGGGCCACCCGGAAGCCAGTCCCGGCCCTCACGACGTGGCGCCCCTGTTTGACGAATTTATCCAGTTGATGCAGGCACGATCTGCCTGAGGGTGGTTCAAAACGGAAAACGAACAGGCGCCGCGTTTTTGCGCTGCAAGAATTCAAAAGTTGCTGACAGGTTTACCAAGACATGCCAAAACGTACCGATATCAAAAGTATCCTGATCCTGGGCGCTGGCCCCATTGTGATCGGGCAGGCGTGCGAGTTCGACTACTCCGGAGCCCAGGCCTGTAAAGCCCTGCGTGAAGAGGGATACCGGGTTATTCTGGTGAACTCGAACCCGGCCACCATCATGACCGACCCGGCCATGGCTGATGCCACCTACATCGAGCCGATCACCTGGAAGACGGTCGAGAAGATCATCGAGAACGAAAAGCCGGATGCCCTGCTGCCTACCATGGGTGGTCAGACTGCGCTGAATTGTGCGCTGGATCTGGAAAAGCACGGTGTGTTGGAAAAACACGGTGTTGAAATGATCGGCGCCAACGCCGACACCATCGATAAAGCCGAAGACCGCGACCGTTTCGACAAGGCCATGCGCAAAATCGGTCTGGAATGCCCGCGCGCCACCATTGTTCACTCCATGGCGGAAGCCTGGGAAGCGAACAAGGATATCGGTTTCCCCTGCATTATCCGTCCGTCATTCACCATGGGTGGATCCGGCGGTGGTATTGCCTACAACAAGGATGAGTTCGAGGAAATCTGCACCCGTGGCCTGGATTTGTCACCAACCAATGAGCTGTTGATCGATGAATCCCTGATTGGCTGGAAAGAGTACGAGATGGAGGTTGTCCGGGACAAAAACGACAACTGCATCATCGTTTGCGCCATTGAAAACTTTGATGCCATGGGTGTTCACACCGGTGACTCCATCACCGTTGCCCCGGCGCAAACGCTGACCGATAAAGAATATCAGATCATGCGGAACGCCTCTTTGGCGGTGCTGCGTGAGATTGGCGTAGAAACGGGCGGTTCCAATGTTCAATTTGGTATCAATCCGGATAACGGCCGCATGGTGGTTATCGAGATGAACCCGCGGGTGTCCCGTTCCTCCGCGCTGGCGTCCAAGGCCACGGGTTTCCCGATTGCCAAGGTGGCCGCCAAGCTGGCGGTGGGTTATACCCTGGATGAGCTGCAGAATGAGATCACCGGTGGCGTGACCCCGGCGTCATTTGAGCCCAGTATTGACTACGTTGTTACCAAGATTCCTCGTTTTACGTTCGAGAAATTTCCGCAGGCCGATGCGCGCCTGACCACCCAGATGAAGTCGGTGGGCGAGGTGATGGCTATTGGTCGCACTTTCCAGGAATCCATGCAGAAAGCCCTGCGCGGTCTGGAAGTGGGCTCAGATGGTTTTGACGAGCAGTTGGGCGAGTTCGAATCTGAAAATTCCCGTGAAACCCTGGCCCGCGAATTGAACGTGCCGGGCGCAGAGCGGGTCTGGTACATCGGCGATGCCTTCCGTGCCGGTATGACGGTCGATGAAGTGTTCCAGTACACCAAGGTTGACCCCTGGTATCTGGTGCAGATTGAAGATCTGATCCGCGAAGAGCGTGCGTTGAAGTCGGCAGGTAAGGCGGATATTGACCACGCCACCATGTTCCGTCTCAAGCGCAAAGGTTTCTCTGACGCTCGTCTGGCCAAGCTATTGGGGCTGTCTGAAGTCAGTCTGCGCAAACTGCGCCATGATCTGGGCATTCGGCCCGTCTACAAGCGGGTCGATACCTGTTCTGCCGAGTTTGCTTCTGACACCGCCTACATGTACTCAACCTATGAGGAAGAGTGCGAAGCAGATCCGAGTGATCGCGAGAAGATTGTGGTCATCGGTGGTGGTCCTAACCGTATCGGTCAGGGTATCGAGTTTGATTATTGCTGTGTGCATGCGGCCCTGGCCATGCGTGAAGACGGCTACGAGACCATCATGATCAACTGCAACCCGGAGACCGTATCAACCGATTACGATACCTCTGACCGGTTGTACTTTGAGCCTATCACCCTGGAAGACGTGCTGGAAATCATCAACGTAGAGAAGCCTAAGGGTGTGATCGTTCAGTACGGCGGTCAAACTCCGCTGAAACTGGCTCGTGGCCTCGAAGCTGCCGGCGTGCCCATCATCGGCACCAGCCCGGATGCCATCGACCGCGCCGAAGACCGTGAACGCTTCCAGCAGATGATTCAGCGCCTGGGCCTGAATCAGCCGGAAAACACCACCGTGCGCAGCCATGAAGAAGGCATTCTGGCGGCTCGTGAAATTGGCTATCCGCTGGTGGTTCGCCCGTCTTATGTGCTGGGTGGTCGCGCCATGGAAATCGTTTACGATGAAACCGAGCTTGTGCGTTATATGCGCAATGCGGTTCTGGTTTCCAATGACAGCCCGGTGCTACTGGATCACTTCCTGAACGCCGCCATCGAAGTAGACATCGATGCCATTTGTGACGGCACCGACGTAGTGATCGGTGGCATCATGCAGCACATTGAGCAAGCGGGTGTTCACTCCGGTGACTCTGCCTGTTCGCTGCCACCCTACAGTCTGCCCAAAGACGTACAGGACCAGATGCGCGATGCCGTGAAGAAAATGGCCATCGAACTGGATGTTATCGGCCTGATGAACGTGCAGTTGGCCTGGCAGGATGGCGAGATCTACGTGATCGAAGTTAACCCTCGGGCGTCCCGTACGGTGCCGTTTGTATCCAAGGCGATCGGTGTGTCGCTGGCGGCCGTTGCCGCTCGTGTGATGTCTGGCAAGAGCTTGAAAGAGCTGGATTTCACGCAGGAAATTGTGCCGACCTATTACGCCGTGAAAGAGTCTGTGTTCCCGTTCAACAAGTTCCCGGCGGTTGACCCGATTCTTGGGCCAGAAATGAAGTCGACCGGTGAGGTAATGGGCCTGGGCGATAGCTTCGATGAAGCCTTTGCCAAGGCTGCGCTGGCCATCGGTGAGCGTCTGCCCACTCAGGGTACGGCGTTTATGTCGGTCCGGGATGTCGATAAATCTGGCGCGGCCAAGGTTGCTCGCGACCTGGTGGATGCCGGGTTCAAGATTATTGCGACTACTGGTACGGCTAAGGCTCTGAAAGAGGCCGGTATCACCGCAGAGCGAGTCAATAAGGTCCGTGAGGGTAGGCCGCACATAGTGGATGCCATCAAAAATGGCCAGGTGCAGCTGATCATCAACACCACTGAAGGTCGCAAGGCGATTTCCGACTCGGCGCAAATCCGCCAGTCAGCCCTGCAAACCAAGGTAACCTACACAACGACACTGGCAGGCGGCGAAGCCTTCTGCCGGGCGATCAAATTTGGTCCGGAGCGCACGGTTCGTCGCCTCCAGGACTTGCACGCAGGGAAATAAAGACTATGGCTGACAGAGTACCCATGACGCCGACAGGCGAGGCTCGCCTGCGCGATGAGCTAAAAAAGCTGAAATCTGAGGATCGTCCCCGTGTCATTCAGGCTATTTCCGATGCCCGTGAGCACGGTGATCTTAAGGAAAATGCCGAATACCATGCTGCTCGTGAACAACAGAGCTTTATCGAAGGTCGTATCCAGGAGATCGAAGGCAAATTGTCGGCGGTGCTGGTTATCGATGTCACCAAGATGGAAAACACCGGTAAGGTGATTTTCGGCACTACCGTGCATTTGGTGAACATGGACACCGACGAAGAAGTGAAATATCAGATCGTGGGTGAAGACGAAGCCGACATCAAGTCTGGAAAGTTGTCGGTCTCTTCCCCGATTGCCCGCGCGCTGGTCGGTAAAAACGAGGGTGATGTGGTTGCGATTCGTATTCCGTCTGGCACCGTGGAGTATGAGATCTCAGAGGTGGAATACATTTGAGCGAGGGCAGGTCTCAGGGTCAGCCTCGGAAGGGGTTGGCTCGGTTTTCCGCTGACGCTCCAGCTCCAGTCCTGGATTAACGATCTACAAAAAAAGCCGGCGAGAGGAACTTAAGCCGGCTTTTTTTATCTGACCATTACCTGGTTCGAAGCAAGTTCGACAACTTGGGGTTTGGTTTCTTTGATCGGCGCAGAATGACGGCGATTTTGCCAATGGTTTGAACCAATTCGGCCTTGGAGCTTTCGCACAGTACTTTGATGGCCTCTTGGCGGGCCTCACGGTCCTGGCTGGCGATTTTGATCTTGATCAGCTCATGATCATTCAGTGCGCGGTCGAGTTCTTCTTGAAGCCCCTCAGACAGGCCTTTATCGCCAACAATGATGACGGGCTTAAGGTTGTGGGCAATGGCCCGGTACTCCCGGCGCTGTTCCGCGGACAAGCTCATGATGTAATCTCTTTATCGATGCAATTAACAAAAGGTCAGCGGTATGCAGGCTGACAACGGCGTATAATTGGGCGATTGTAACAGATAGATTGGTGCCACAAATGGCTGTAATCACGTACAGGGCCGCGTTAATTGACCTGCTGGCGTTGTAATTCAAGATCGGGGGCCCAATATGTGTATGAGGGCGGGCGGTTTCGGATAGGCCGTTTCTGGTCGGCGAACGTATAATTGGTGTAAGGTGTCCGAAAAGGGTTGGTGGCCATGCGGCCCAGGCTCTGCAATTCACAGGTGATGATCCTTGAACGATATGGCAAAAAATCTGGTTCTCTGGCTAGTAATAGCCGCCGTGCTGCTGATGGTGTTTCAGAATTTCACTCCCACCACCAGCGGGCAACAAGTCAACTACTCCCAGTTTGTGGAGATGGTCCAGCAGGGCCAGGTCCGGCAAGTGACGATTGATGGTCTGGAAGTACAGGGCATACGCTCTGACGGCTCCCAGTTCCAGTCGATCCGTCCGCAATTGTCCGACAACAAACTGATGGACGATCTGCTCGCCAACAACGTAGAAGTGATTGGTAAGGAGCCGGAACGCCAGAGCCTGTGGACTCAGCTACTGGTCGCGGCTTTCCCGATTCTGATCATCATTGCGCTGTTTGTGTTCTTCATGCGCCAGATGCAAGGCGGCGGGGGTGGAAAAGGGCCCATGTCGTTCGGCAAGAGCAAAGCTCGGCTGATGAGTGAAGATCAAATCAAGACAACCTTCGGCGATGTCGCTGGCGTTGATGAGGCCAAAGAAGACGTTAAAGAGCTGGTCGATTTCCTGAGGGATCCGAGCAAGTTCCAGCGTCTCGGCGGCAGTATTCCCAAAGGCGTATTGATGGTGGGTCAGCCGGGTACCGGTAAGACCTTGCTGGCGAAAGCCATTGCCGGCGAAGCCAAGGTGCCCTTTTTCTCCATCTCTGGCTCTGACTTCGTTGAAATGTTCGTGGGCGTGGGTGCATCGCGTGTGCGCGACATGTTCGAGCAAGCCAAGAAGCAAAGCCCGTGCATTATCTTCATCGATGAAATCGATGCGGTTGGTCGCCATCGTGGCGCCGGTATGGGTGGTGGGCACGATGAGCGTGAGCAGACCTTGAACCAACTGCTGGTCGAAATGGACGGTTTTGAAGGTAACGAGGGCGTTATCGTGATTGCCGCCACTAACCGTCCTGACGTTCTGGATCCGGCACTTCTGCGTCCGGGCCGGTTTGACCGTCAGGTTGTGGTTGGTCTGCCCGACATCATCGGTCGTGAGCAGATCCTGAAAGTGCACATGAAGAAAGTGCCACTGGCCGACGGTGTCGAGCCTGCGCTGATTGCTCGTGGCACCCCGGGGTTCTCCGGTGCAGACCTTGCCAACCTGGTCAATGAGGCTGCGCTCTTTGCCGCGCGCCGCAACCAGCGCCTGGTCTCTATGGAAGAGTTTGAGCTGGCCAAAGACAAGATCATGATGGGCGCTGAGCGCAAGTCCATGGTGATGAGCGAAAAAGAAAAGCGGAACACGGCGTATCACGAGTCGGGCCATGCCATTGTCGGTCGCCTCATGCCAGAGCACGATCCGGTTTACAAGGTCAGCATCATTCCGCGCGGCCGTGCGTTGGGTGTGACTATGTTCCTTCCGGAGGAAGACAAGTACAGCCATAGCAAGCGCTTTTTGATCAGCTCTATTTGCAGCTTGTTTGGTGGTCGTATTGCGGAAGAACTGACGCTCGGCTTTGATGGTGTAACCACTGGTGCGTCTAACGATATCGAGCGTGCAACCAGCCTGGCCCGTAACATGGTGACTCGCTGGGGGCTTTCTGAGAAGCTCGGTCCGCTGCAATACGACAATGATAGTGAAGAGCCGTTCCTTGGTCGTTCTGCCGGACAAGCGCAGACAGTGTACTCGCCGGAGACTGCTCAGCGGATTGATGAAGAAGTTCGTAACATCATTGATACTTGCTACGAGAAGGCCAAACAGATTCTGGTCGATAATCGCGACAAGCTGGATATGATGGCAGATGCCCTGATGAAGTATGAGACGATTGATCGGCATCAGATTGACGACATCATGGAAGGCCGCACGCCCAATCCACCCAAAGGCTGGGGTGACAGTGGTCCCACCGGTGGCGTGAAGGCTGATGAGCCGGCAGCAGCGCCGGAGCCTCGGGATTCCGATGATGGGCGCCAGCCCGGAATGGGTAGGCCTGCCGGCGAGCACTGATTGCTCAAGCCGAGTAAGGCAACACAAACGCCGCCCGACTTTGGGCGGCGTTTGTGTTTGTCACCTGTCGATATTGAACCTTCGGAACTGTTGCTATGGAAGTGAATTTCGCCGGCCGTGTGCTGGATCTATCTGTTTGCCATGTGATGGGCATTCTGAATGTAACCCCCGATTCGTTCTCAGACGGTGGCCGTTTCAATTCGGTGGATTCGGCAGTGCGCCGTGCACAACAAATGGTCAGCGATGGCGCGGCGTTTATTGATGTTGGTGGCGAGTCAACCCGCCCTGGAGCGTCACCGGTTTCGACGCAAGAAGAGCTGGACCGCGTGTGTCCGGTTATCGAATCCATTGCCCGGGAGCTGGCGGTGGTGGTTTCGGTGGATACCAGTAATCCCGTGGTCATGGCGGAGGTGGCAAAGCTGGGTGCAGGCCTGATCAACGATGTTCGGGCGTTGCAGCGTGACGGTGCCCCGGAAGCTGCGGCAAAGACCGGCCTGCCTGTTTGCCTCATGCACATTCAGGGTGAGCCCGACAGCATGCAGGACAACCCTCGTTACCGTAATGTCCGGCGAGAAGTCGGCTCGTTTTTGACGGAGCGCTTGCGGGTGGCGGAAAGCGCCGGAGTGCCGCCCGACAGTATCATCCTTGATCCGGGGTTTGGTTTTGGGAAGAGTGTTGAACACAATTTTCAGTTGCTGGCGACGCTGGAGCAGTTGCACCTGTTAGGCCATCCGTTACTGATAGGGGTCTCTCGAAAGTCCATGTTGGGGGCGGTTACCGGCAGGGAAATAAACGAAAGGTTGCCGGCGAGCCTCGCTGCCGCGACAATATCCGCCATGAAAGGCGCGAGCATCCTCAGGGTACATGATGTTCGGGAAACCGTGGACGCCGTTAAGATCGTGACGGCAGTAAAGGAGGCAGTCTGATGTCCCAGCGCAAATATTTTGGTACCGACGGTATTCGTGGACGTGTCGGAGAAAGCCCGATTACTCCAGAATTTATGTTGCACCTTGGATGGGCCGCAGGCCAGGCATTCAAACGCAAAGGTCAGCACAACAGCGTGTTGATTGGTAAAGATACCCGATTGTCAGGGTATATGTTTGAGTCGGCCCTTGAGGCTGGTTTGTCTGCCGCTGGTGTCGATGTGAAACTGCTGGGACCGATGCCGACGCCTGCCATTGCGTATCTGACGCGCACCTTCCGGGCGTCGGCCGGCATTGTGATCAGCGCCTCTCACAATCCACATCACGATAATGGCATCAAGTTTTTCTCCCCGGCCGGTACCAAACTGGATGATGCCCTGGAGGCGGAAATCGAGCGTTGGCTGGATACCCCTATCAACGTTTGTGATCCTGACCTGTTGGGCAAGGCCAACCGGGTGGATGATGCGCCCGGTCGTTATGTGGAGTTCTGTAAAAGTACCGTGCCCAATGAGTTTGCGCTCGACGGCATGCATATCGTGCTCGATTGCGCGCATGGCGCGACCTACCATGTTGCTCCGAAGGTGTTCCAGGAGCTGGGCGCGCAGTTAACCGTTATTGGTGCCAATCCGGACGGTTTGAATATCAACCTGAATGTTGGCTCCACGCACCTGAACGCCCTCAAGCAAGCCGTTGCCGACAATAAAGCCGACCTTGGTATTGCCTTTGATGGCGACGGTGACCGGGTTTTGATGGTTGATCAAGACGGCTCCGAGGTGGATGGCGATGAACTGCTCTACATTCTGGCGTCTCAGCGTCATGCTGAGGGTCGGTTGCATGGGGGTGTGGTGGGAACGCTGATGACCAACCTGGGTGTGGAACTGGCTCTGCGTGATCTGGGGATCGAATTCGAGCGCGCTAAAGTGGGCGACCGCTATGTGATGGAGCGCTTGTTGGCGAATAATTGGCTGGTTGGGGGGGAAGGTTCCGGCCACATGGTTATCCGCGACTGCACCAGTACCGGTGATGGGATCGTGTCTGCGCTGCAGGTGCTGCTTGCGGTTCGTGGTTCCGGGAAAACCTTGGCGCAACTACGCCAGGGTATGAAAAAGCTACCTCAGAAGCTGGTCAATATTCGTGTTGCAGAGCGATTTGACCCCCATAGTCGCGCCGATATTACAGACGCCTTGCAGCGGGCAGAAGCCGACCTGGGTGATGCTGGCAGGATTCTTTTACGGGCTTCGGGTACCGAGCCGTTGATCCGGGTGATGGCTGAAGGCCAGAGCGCAGAGGATATCAGTCGCGTGGTTGATCAGCTTGCGTTGGTTGTTGAGCAGTCAACGCCCTGATTTGTAGGGCGGGGCGGGTTGTGCGAGATAAATGACTGCTGTATAGTTCGCCCTCCCTGAAGTTGGGACGATTGAGACTGGATATGCGCCGCAGGATTGTTGCTGGTAACTGGAAAATGAACGGGTCGAAAGACCTTGTGCAGCAGTTGGTTGGTGACATCCGAGAGCAGGTTGCCGGTTTTGACGAGCGTGTGAAGAGAGCGTTAGACGTGATTATCGTCCCTCCTGCACTTTACGTCGATTCGGTCGTTTCTCAGGGTGGATCTGAGTTGGCAACTGGCATACAAAATGTTGGTCAGTGGCAGTCTGGTGCATACACCGGTGAGGTTTCATCGGACATGGCTCGCGATATGGGCTGTCAGTATGTGCTGGTAGGGCACTCCGAGCGTCGTCAGTTGTTTGGTGAGTCGGACGACGTGGTTGCCCAAAAAATCAAGTGCGTTCTGGATTCTGGGTTGACCGCTGTGCTGTGTGTTGGTGAGACGCTTGAAGAGCGTGAGGCCGGAGAGGCGGAGCGAGTCGTTGCTGGCCAGATTCAGCAAGGGTTGGCGGATGTCAGTGCCGGTCAATGGTCGCGCGTGGTGGTTGCTTATGAGCCTGTTTGGGCTATTGGCACCGGCAAAACGGCCACGGCAGAAGATGCTCAGGCGATGCATGCGGAAATTCGTGGTGTGCTTGAGCAAATGAATGCCCCGTCGGAAGATGTTTCGATACTTTACGGGGGCAGCGTAAAAGCGGATAATGCGGCCGCTCTGTTTGCAGAGCCCGATATCGATGGCGGTCTTATAGGTGGTGCATCCCTTAAGGCTGAAGAATTTGTCAGTATCTGCCGGTCTTTTCCGGTAGATGCGTAAGCCGACACGTTTACGAGAGTCTGTATGGATTTGATGGAAACACTAGTAGTCGTAGTTCACGTCGTGATCGCCGTGGCGCTGGTGGGCCTCGTTCTTATCCAGCAAGGCAAAGGCGCGGATGCCGGTGCGGCATTTGGTGGTGGAGCCTCCCAGACGGTATTCGGTAGTCAGGGTAGCGGTAGCTTCCTGACCCGTCTGACCACGTTACTGGCGGTTGTGTTTTTTGTAACGAGTTTTTCGCTGGCGATCTTCGCTAAGCAGCGTGCTGAAATGGTGGGTGAGGCTGGTATTCCGATGGTTCAGGAATCCCGTCAGGCGCCGGCTGATTCAACACCTGGTATTGAAGAGTCTGCAGGTGGCGAAGCCGAGGGCGGGGAGTCTCGACTTCCTGACCTCGAGTAAAGGGTGCTGCCCAAGTGGTGGAACTGGTAGACACGCTATCTTGAGGGGGTAGTGGCGAAAGCCGTGCCGGTTCGAGTCCGGCCTTGGGCACCATTATTGAGTACGACGGCTTGGAATATCCAGGCCGTTTTTTTTGGTCAGTCCTTGACCAGTCCGCGTGGCGTCACTATACTCCGGCGGATATTGGACGCTGCGATGATTTCGCGCGGCTTCCAGGCAGGCCAGGTGTCTGTCGGCAGGGGGCCGGTTTGGGTTGGCTTTCTGCGAATTCTTGCAACAAAAGGCCCCACTCACAGGGGCTTTTTGATTAAGGGGCCTGGCGTAAAGGGCCCTGGTGCATAAAAAGGGCTGATCAACAGCCCTTTTTTTGTTTTTGTGGTACGAAAATCTCAAGACGGAGGCGGCGACACTTGTCAGCCAAGCTTAAACAACTGGAAGACATTCTGCGCCCTGTAGTAGAAGGGTTAGGCTATGAATTCTGGGGTATTGAATATCGTTCCCGGGGCTATCAATCCATGCTTCGGGTATTTATTGATGATGTTGAAAACGGCATCAGCATAGAAGACTGTGAAAAAGTCAGTCGTCAGGTCAGTGGTGTCATGGACGTAGAAGACCCGATTCAGAGTGAATACACCCTTGAGGTGTCTTCTCCGGGCATGGACCGGCCATTGTTCCGTCTTGAGCAGTACGAGGCGTTTGTTGGTCATCAGGTGCAAATCAAGTTGCGTATGGCGTTTGAGGGCCGGCGCAAGTTTCAGGGGCTGATCAAAGGGATAGAGGGCGACGACGTCGTGATCGTGGCGGATGACCACGAATACCTGTTGCCGTTTGACAGCATAGACAGAGCCAACATTTTGCCGGTTTTTGAATGACACATTCGATTAAATCTGTAGATGTATCGATTATTTTTAGGGCAGGGCAATCCAATGAGTAAAGAGATCTTGCTGGTCGTGGAATCCGTTTCGAACGAAAAAGGTGTCGATAAGGATGTGATTTTCGAGGCGATCGAACTCGCACTCGCAACCGCCGCCAAAAAACGTTATGACGACGAAGAGGCCGATGTTCGGGTTGCCATTGATCGCCGCACCGGAGAGTACGAGACCTTCCGTCGTTGGCTTGTGGTTGATAACGACGCTGTGCCGGCGCTGGGCACTGAGCTCACCATGCAGGAAGCGGAAGAAATCGACACCGATCTCAGGCCGGGTGATACCCACGAAGAGAAGGTGGAATCGGTCGCCTTCGGTCGTATCGGTGCCCAGGCGGCCAAGCAGATTATCTTCCAGAAGGTACGTGAAGCAGAGCGCTCCAAGATAGTGGATAGCTACCGTGATCGTGTCAGCGAATTGGTGTCTGGTACCGTCAAAAAAGTCACACGTGACAACGTTATTGTGGACCTGGGTGCCAACGCCGAAGCGCTGCTGCCCCGGGAACACCTGATTCCGCGTGAGACGTTCCGAATGGGTGATCGCGTTCGTGCCTTGCTGCTGGAAATTCGCACGGATCACAGAGGCCCACAGCTGATTCTGAGCCGCACCGATGCTCAGATGCTGGTCGAGCTATTTCGTATCGAAGTGCCGGAGATTGCTGAAGAATTGATCGAGATTCGCGGTGCTGCTCGTGATCCCGGCTCGCGTGCCAAGATTGCGGTCAAGACCAATGATCGTCGTATCGATCCGGTGGGTGCTTGTGTTGGTATGCGCGGTTCCAGGGTTCAAGCGGTCTCCAACGAACTGGGTGGCGAGCGTGTTGATATCGTGCTGTGGGACGACAACCCGGCACAGTTGGTGATCAACGCGATGGCGCCGGCGGAAGTGGCCTCTATCGTGATGGACGAAGATCGCCACACGATGGATGTGGCCGTTGCCGAAGATAACCTTGCGCAGGCCATTGGCCGGAACGGTCAAAACGTTCGTCTGGCTACCGAGCTGACCGGTTGGACGTTAAACGTCATGACGGAGGAAGAGGCGGGTGAACGCCAGGAGCAGGAGTATTCTCGCCTGGTTGAACACTTCACCGCGAACCTGGATGTAGATGAAGAATTTGCCGGCGTTTTGATCGAAGAAGGTTTTACCTCCATTGAAGAGGTGGCCTATGTCCCGATGGAAGAAATGCTGGCGATTGATGGTTTTGACGAAGAGACCGTCACAGAATTGCGCAATCGTGCCAAGGACGTGCTGTTGAATAAGGCGCTGGCAAGTGAAGAGGCCCTGGAAGGCGCCGAGCCCGCGGAAGATCTTCTCGAAATGGAAGGCATGGACCGTTCTCTGGCGTTTAAACTCGCCGGTATGGGTGTGCGTACTATGGAAGATCTGGCCGAGCAGTCTGTGGATGATCTGCTCGAAATCGAAGGTATGGATGAAGAGCGTGCAGGTCGATTGATTATGACGGCACGTGCACCCTGGTTTGAAGACCAGGCCTGATTCGGGAGAGGAGGACCAGTATGGCTGAAGTAACGGTAAAACAACTGGCCGCAGACGTAGGCGCTCCCGTGGATCGTTTGCTGAAGCAGATCGTTGAGGCGGGCCTGAAAGCTCGCAGTGAAAACGATGCTGTCTCCAGCGATGAGAAGCAGCAGCTGCTGACGTATCTGAGAAAGAACCACGGCGAAGCCGGGGATGAGCCGCAAAAGATTACACTCAAGCGCAAGACCACCACCACGCTGAAGGCCGGCAAGGCCAAAACCGTGAGTGTGGAAGTGCGTAAGCGCCGCACTTACATCAAACGTGCGGAAGTACAACCTGAGGCAGAAGCCGAGGTAGAGGCGCCTAAGCCGGAAGATGTGGCACCGCAGCCGGTTGCTGAAGTGCCGGCGGTTGAGGATGCGCCCAAGGTAGCCGCAGAACAGCAGGCAGAAAAGCCTGCGGAACAGGTCGAGGCGCCATCTGCGCCCGAGAAAGCGCCTGAGCCTGAGCCGGTTACAGCGCCGGAGGATATGCCTATGCCTCCGCCTGACGATGAAGGTCGGGATCGTAAGCCGAAGAAAAAGAAAGAGAAGGTGCGCGAGCGCGGCGACGAAATCGAAGAAGGCAAGCCGAAGAAGAAACAGGCTGGCCACCGCGGGCCTCGCAGCCGTCCGGTTGACGAACCACTGGCTATTTCTGAGGACGAAGAAGACAGCTCTCCTCGTAAGCAGTTGCGGGCTAAAAAGAAACCGAAAGAAAAGCGTCACGCTTTCGAGAGGCCAACCAAGCCCATGGTTAGAGAAGTACAGATTCCGGAAGTTATCACCGTTGGTGATCTTGCACAGCGCATGGCAGTCAAAGCCGCTGATGTCATCAAAACCCTGATGGGAATGGGCGTTATGGCCACCATCAACCAGCCGCTGGACCAGGAAACGGCCATGCTCGTTACCGAAGAGCTGGGTCACAAACCTCGCGCAATCAGTGACGACGCGCTGGAAGAAGAAGTGTTGAGCGAAATTTCCGTTCAGCACGAAGGCAAAGTTAAAATCAAACGGGCACCCGTTGTCAGCGTGATGGGGCATGTTGACCATGGTAAGACGTCGCTGCTCGATTACATTCGTCGCACCAAAGTCGCCGCTGGTGAATCCGGTGGCATTACCCAGCACATCGGGGCGTATCACGTCGAGACTGACCACGGTATGGTTTCCTTCCTGGATACCCCGGGCCACGCCGCCTTTACAGCCATGCGTGCTCGTGGTGCTCAGTGCACCGATATCGTGATTCTGGTGGTGGCCGCTGACGACGGTGTTATGCCGCAAACCAAGGAAGCGGTACAGCACGCCAAATCGGCCGGCGTACCTCTGGTGGTTGCCATCAACAAGATGGACAAGGAAGAGGCCGATCCGGACCGGATCAAGAATGAGCTGTCTGCTCTGGATGTGATTCCGGAAGATTGGGGCGGTGACGTTCAGTTCATTCCCGTATCTGCACATACCGGTGTCGGTATCGATGATTTGCTCGAAGCCATCCTCCTGCAGGCAGAAGTGCTTGAGCTTGAAGCTTCACCCGACGCCTCAGCGAAAGGTGTTGTGGTTGAGTCGAGCCTGGAGCGTGGTCGTGGCTCCGTTGCCACCGTGCTGGTACAGAACGGTACTCTGCGCCAGGGCGATATGGTTGTTGCAGGCTCCTTCTTCGGTAAAGTCCGCGCCATGACCGACGAAGCCGGCAAGCCGGTTAAAGATGCTGGCCCGTCAATTCCTGTTGAGATCCTCGGTCTTAACGGTACGCCGGATGCAGGTGATGAGTTTTACGCCGTTGCCGACGAGAAGAAAGCAAAAGAGCTGGCTGAACACCGTCAGACTCGTGAGCGTGAGCACCGCTTGCAGCGCCAGCAAGCTGCCAAGCTGGAAAACATGTTTGAAAACATGGGCAAAGACGAGGTTAAAACTCTTAACGTTGTGCTCAAGACAGACGTGCGCGGCTCGCTTGAGGCTATTGTTAAGGCTCTTCACGATCTCGGTAACGAAGAAGTTCAGGTCAAGATCGTGTCGTCTGGAGTTGGCGGCATCGCCGAAACCGACGTCAGCCTGGCCATGGCGACCAACGCCGTTATCTTTGGTTTTAACGTGCGTGCAGACACAGCGTCCAAGCGTCTTGTTGAGCAGGAAGGTCTGGACCTGCGTTACTACAGCATCATCTACAACCTGCTGGATGACGTGAAGTTTGCTCTGACCGGCATGCTCAAGCCTGAGTTCCGCGAAGACATTATCGGTATTGCCGATGTGCGTGACGTCTTCCGCTCACCGAAGTTCGGCCAGGTGGCTGGTTGTATGGTGACCGAAGGTAACGTATACCGTAACAAGCCAATCCGTGTGCTGCGTGACAACGTGGTGATCTTTGAAGGCGAGCTGGAATCCCTGCGTCGCTTCAAGGATGACGTCCAGGAAGTTCGTAACGGTATGGAATGTGGTATCGGCGTTAAGGGTTATGACGTCAAAGTGGGCGACCAGATCGAAGTGTTTGATCGCGTCCGTGTTGAACGCAAGCTCGAATCGACGGGGGCCTGATGGCACGGGAATTCAGTCGCATAGATCGCATTGGTGATCAAATGCAACGCGAACTGGCCCAGCTCA
The DNA here is from genome assembly GCF_014859525.1 of Marinobacter sp. GTDB lineage: Bacteria > Pseudomonadota > Gammaproteobacteria > Pseudomonadales > Oleiphilaceae > Marinobacter. Next base: position 7,701 of record NZ_JACUUB010000030.1, on the reverse strand, counting down.
TCCAGCGCGAGGTGAAAGATCCTCGCGTTGGAATGGTCACAGTGAACGCCGTCAAGGTAAGTCGTGACCTGGGTTATGCCGACATCTACGTGTCGTTGCTGTCCACTGATGAACTCACGGAGCAGTCACCTGCCGTCCAAGACTCTTTGTCTGCGCTGAACAAGGCCTCCGGTTTTTTGCGCGGCCAGGTCGGGCGGGCTATGAAGCTACGGGTAGTGCCTCATCTGCGCTTTCATTTTGACAGCCTGCTCAATCAGAGTCGGAAAATGGATCGTCTTATCCGGCAGGCCGTTGGTGATCAACCATCGGTGCCTCGGGACGACAATGAAGACCCTGTTTCCGATAACCCGGAGCGTGACGCTTGAGTCGTCGACGCAAAGGCCGTGATGTAAATGGCATCCTGGTGATCGACAAGCCAGTGGGTGTTACCTCGAACGGTATTCTTCAGCAGATCAAGCGCCTGTATGGTGCCGCTAAAGCGGGCCATACCGGCGCGCTTGACCCCCTCGCAACCGGCGTTCTGCCGCTGTGCTTTGGTGAAGCCACCAAGTTCTCCCAGATGATGCTGGACAGTGACAAGGCGTACATCACCACCGCGCGCCTGGGCGTACGGACGGAAACAGGTGACAGCGAAGGTGCCGTGGTTGAAGAGAAACCGGTGCCGGTATTGACGGAAGCTCAGCTCGAAGCGGTGCTTGAGAACTTTCGCGGAGATATCCAGCAGGTTCCATCGATGTATTCGGCGCTCAAGCATCAGGGCAAACCTCTGTATGAGTACGCCCGACAAGGCATTGAGGTTGATCGTCCCGCACGTCCGGTGACCATCTATGAGCTCAAACTGCTGGCCGTTCGCGACAATGAGCTGGATATGGCTGTTACCTGCACCAAGGGTACGTACATACGCTCACTGGTTGAAGATATCGGTGAGGCCCTGGGTTGTGGCGCTCACGTCGTTGCACTGAGGCGGACTATGGCCTCCGGTTATGATCTGTCGCAAGCCCACGATGTCACTGTGCTCGAGGCCATGCGGGAAAGTGGAGAAAGCCTGGACGGGCTGCTGTTGCCGCCAGAGAGTGCGCTGACCATGTTCCCGGAGCACCGGTTGGGCGGCTCGCCGCTGGTATCGATATTGAACGGACAACCGGTTAGAATATCAGGACAGCCTTTTGAAGGTTTCGTGCGTATCTACGGCGATCATTCCTTTGTTGGGTTGGTAGAAGCTGTACCCGAGGGCGAAGACACCAATTTGGTGCCGCGCCGTCTGGTAAAGAACAGCGGCGGGTAATACCCGTCGTGGAGTAGCCGGGCTGTAGAGATGCGCGGTTCGGCCGGATTTATCAGCATCGCAACCAATGAGGTGTAATATGGCTCTTTCTGCCAATGAGAAAGCACAGATCGTTAATGATTATCAGCAAGCTGATGGCGATACCGGTTCCCCTGAAGTTCAGGTGGCACTGCTGAGCGCTAACATCAACAAGCTGCAGGATCACTTCAAGGCCAACAAGCAGGATCACCATTCCCGCCGTGGCTTGATCCGGATGGTAAACCAGCGTCGTAAACTGCTGGACTACCTCAAGCGCAAAAACGCTGACCGTTACCTTGAGCTGATCAAGCGTCTGGGTCTGCGTCGCTAATCCGGTTTAACGACCTGAAGGCTGGCCCGGAATAAACCGGGCCAGCCGAGCTTCTCTCCCGCTGTCTGAGCTTGCCCGTTTGGGGAAGCCAGAGAGCGAATTGCTGCAGTTGATTTGTCAGTGACACCGAAGGATTTTCCCTGTCGTAATGGAAAGCTGAAATTGATAGCAGGTTGTTGAAAAGCCCGGGTGCAGTAGCAAAAGCTGCGTGCCTTACCGGGGTTTTGCAACAGCCTGTTAGCTTTCAGACAGGTTGGCTTTCGGTTCACAGATCAAGCTGCTGCGGTTTTGATGGAATCCGGGTACGGATGAATGGGTCATCTGGCCCTGTATTAACAGTCGAATAGCAGGAGTTAATAGTGGATCTGCAACCACGTAAGAAAACGTTTGAAATGGGTGGCGAAACCTTCACTCTGGAAACTGGCCGTGTTGCTCGTCAGGCAACAGGTTCTGTTCTGGTAACGACCGGTGACACCTCTGTATTGGGCACCGTTGTGGGTGCCAAAGACGCCAAGCCGGGTCAGCCTTTCTTCCCGCTGACCGTTAACTACTTCGAAAAAACCTACGCCGCGGGCAAAATTCCAGGTGGTTTTTTCAAGCGTGAAGGCCGTCCGTCCGAGAAAGAGACGCTGACCTCGCGCCTGATCGACCGTCCGATCCGTCCGCTGTTCCCGAACGGTTTCATGAACGAAGTTCAGGTCATCCTGACCGTTATGTCGGCGAACAAGAACCACGATCCGGACATCGCAGCCATGCTCGCGGCGTCGGCGGCGCTGGCCGTTTCTGGTATCCCGTTTGACGGCCCGATCGGTGCCGCCCGCGTTGGCTTCACCAACGACAAAGGTTACTTCCTGAACCCGACGTTTGAAGAGCTGCAAACCTCCATGCTGGACATGGTGGTTGCGGGTACTGAGGACGCGGTGCTGATGGTTGAGTCCGAAGCCAAAGGCTTGTCTGAAGATCAGATGCTGGGCGGCGTTTTGTTTGCTCATCAAGAAATGCAGACTGCGGTAACAGCCATCAAGGAATTCGCGGCCGAAAACGGCAAGCCCCGTTGGGATTGGCAGCCAGAGCAAGTTGACAACGAACTGCTGAACGCCATCAAGTCAGAGTTTGGTGGCGCCATCGAAGAAGCTTACGCCATCCGCGACAAGATGGCCCGTTACACCCGCCTGGGTGAGATCAAGGCCGGCATTGTTGAGAAACTGGCCGGTGACGAGGAAGGTAAGCCTTCTGCAGAGCTGGTCAAGAAATACTTCGGTAAAGTTGAGAAGTCCGTGGTTCGCCAGCAGGTTATCGATGGCAAGCCGCGTATTGATGGTCGTGACAACAAGACCGTGCGCCCGATTGAAGTGGAAGTGGGCATCCTGCCGTCCGTTCATGGTTCTGCGCTGTTCACCCGTGGTGAAACCCAGGCTATCGTAACGGCTACGCTCGGCACCACTCGTGACGTTCAGATCATCGACGCCCTGGAAGGTGAGCGCAAAGACCCGTTCCTGTTCCACTATAACTTCCCTCCGTACTCCGTTGGTGAAGCTGGCCGTGTTGGTACTCCGGGTCGTCGTGAAGTGGGTCATGGTCGCCTGGCCAAGCGTGGTGTGTTGGCGGTTATGCCGACTCTTGAGGAATTCCCGTACGCCATTCGTGCGGTATCCGAGATTACCGAATCCAACGGTTCCAGCTCTATGGCATCGGTTTGTGGTTCCAGTCTGGCGTTGATGGACGCAGGTGTGCCGATCAAGGCACCGGTTGCTGGTATCGCCATGGGTCTGGTTAAGGAAGGCGACAATTTCGCTATCCTGACCGACATCCTGGGTGACGAAGATCACCTGGGCGACATGGACTTCAAAGTTGCCGGTACCAGAGATGGCATCACCGCTCTGCAGATGGATATCAAGATCAACGGCATCACCGACGAAATCATGGAGCTGGCTCTTGAGCAGGCTCACGCAGCCCGCCTGCACATTCTCGGTGAAATGAACAAGGTGATCTCCGAGCCGCGTGCCGAGCTGTCTGACCGCGCACCGAGCATCACCACCATCAAGATCCATCCGGACAAGATCCGTGACGTTATCGGTAAGGGCGGTTCTGTGATCCGTTCTATCTGTGACGAAACCGGCGCATCTATTGATCTGGACGACGACGGTAATGTGAAGATTTACGCGGATAACGCAGCCGCTGCACAAGCTGCAATGAACCGCGTGAAGGAAATTACTGCCGAGATCGAAGTGGGTGCGCTATACAAAGGCCGCGTTGAGCGGATTGTAGAGTTTGGTGCGTTCGTTAACATCTTGCCTGGCAAGGATGGTCTGGTGCACATTTCCCAGATCTCTGATCGCCGTATCGAGAACGTGACTGACGAGCTGAGCGAAGGTCAGGAAGTTCTGGTCAAGGTACTGGACGTGGACAACCGTGGCCGCGTTAAGCTGTCCATGAAGGAAGTTAAGGAAGGCGAGCAGCCGACTGACTTCGCTGACTGATCTTTCAGTTAGTCAGTAGTGAGAAAACCCGCCTTACCTTTGGTTTGGCGGGTTTTTTGTTTAGGGAGTATAGGGAGTATTAGCCCGCTCTTTGGGCGGCTGAACATAGTCTATTTTCCTGAAAGCCGAAAAAGTTTCATAAAATCATTGCGTTAAGAAAAAAGAAAGGAGCCAGTTTGCGAGCATATTGACTGGGTTTTGGGGCGATGGCTGTCGATAATCTTTTTTTGGCGGTAAATTTCAGGAAAAATCACTAGAAAAGTTTAGATTTTGGTCGATCAGACTAATGCTTCTGCGCTAATGTAAAAATATGCACTTTGCATCCAGTCTGTGATGCTCAAGCGCATTGATAACACCAATAAAAGCCACGAAAAAAACAAGAGAAAATACAATGATTCGAAAACTTGCAACGCTGGTATTTGCCTGTGCGGCGCTGTCATCTGTTAACGCGTCGGCTGATCAACTGGATACTGTTATTCAACGCGGTACGTTGAACTGTGGAGTCGTTCTTGACTTCCCACCAATGGGATACTTTGACGGGAACAACAATCCCGCCGGTTTTGATGTGGATTATTGTAACGACCTTGGCGAAGCCATGGGTGTTAACGTCAATGTTCTTAATCTGACCTGGGGCGAGCGTATTCCCTCACTGATCTCCGGAAAGACCGATGTGGTTATCGGGTCCACCTCCGACACCCTTGAGCGCGCCAAGACCGTAGGCTTCACCTATCCATACTTTGTATTCAAGTTCCAGGTGATTGCCCACGAAGACAAGAACATTAATTCCTTTGATGACCTGAAGAACCTGAAGGTGGGCGCGGCCCTCGGCACAACTTACGAAACAGAATACCTGGCCTACGCCGAGCAACAAGGTTGGGGCAAGAGCAACTACACCTCATTCAGGTCCGAGAACGACGCATACCTTGGGCTGTATCAAGGTAAAGTGGATGCCATCATTTCGACCAACACCAATATCGCCACCAAGCTTCGCAGCAAAGAGTTTGCAGAATTTGTGGCTGGCCCTTATGTGCCCAATTATGACGACGTAGTGGGCATTATCGCCAAGCGTGATGAAACGGCCTGGATCAACTATCTGAATCTGTTCCTGGTCCGCCAGATCCGGGATGGCAATATGAATACGGCCTATAACAAGCACTTTGGCACGGACGCCCCGGCCGATCTGATCCAGTCTCTGAGAGACAATAAGTAAGCGCTAAAACCGCAACTACCGGGCAGTTGAGTCGCTCGGTTGCTGCTCTGGCCAGGGTGCGGGTTCCTCCCGCGGCCTGGCCACAATGCCCTATCGCAGCTATCCGTTAGCGTTAGTCGAGCCCCCTTCCATTGCAATAAAATGGCCAAGGTATGGACTACAGATTTCATTGGAACGTCGTGTTCCAGAATATGCCTGAGTTACTTAGTGGCGCCTTTGTTACCCTGCACGTCTCCGTGCTTGCTATGCTTCTAGGCATTGTCATTGCCATTCTGTTGGCGATTGCCAAGATGAACAACACCAAATTCTTCTGCCACGTTGCCACCGTCTGGGTGGAAATTGCCCGGAACACCCCAGCATTGTTCCAGATCTATATGGCCTATTTTGGCCTGGGGGCACTGGGTATACACCTGAGCCCCTATGCTGCGGTACTGAGCGCCCTGGTGTTCATTAACGCCGGTTACCTTGCCGAGACCTTCCGCGGCGGCTTTCAATCAATTCCGAGTACCCAGTACAGTGCTTCGAAATCCCTTGGTATGACCAGTTTTCAGTCATACTGGCATATCATTCTGCCGCAGATGCTTCGGCGTATCTATCATCCGATGACCAACCAACTCGTCTGGTCTATCCTGATGAGCTCCTTGGGCATCCTCGTGGGTATGAGCGAGTTGTCCGGAACCACTCAGCGCTTGCAGTCACTGTCGTTCCGAACCCTTGAGTTCTTTATTGTGGCGGCGGTGATGTACTACATCCTCACCAAACTGGTTCTGTTTGGTTCATCGCTTCTTTCGCGCAGGCTGTTCAGGGGGGAGATCTGATGGGCTCGTTATTCACACCCCTTTCCTGGAGCGACAGTGGTCTGATCCTGACCGGTGTCTGGAACACCATCATCATCTCGGTTCTGGCAATCGTTGTTGGTACCGCACTTGGGTTGATCGTGGGTTTTATCCGCTCTGAGAGTAATAAGGTAGTCAATGTCCTGTTTGGCAGCCTGCTGGACGTGCTTCGGAGCGTCCCTCTGATCATACAGTTGATTCTGTTTTCCACCCTCATGGGAGCGATGGGAAGTCCGCTGGCGCCATTTGTAGCAGGTTCCATTGTACTGTCCCTTTACACCATGGCGTTTATGAGTGAGGTGTTCCGCGGCGGCTTTGAGAGCGTTAGCCCATCTATGCAAACGGCCGCACGTTCACTGGGCATGTCCAACTGGCAGACCATCTACCACATAAGGTTGCCGATCAGCCTTAGAGCGGTTTTTCCCTCCTGGCTGGGTGTGTCGCTGAGCGTTATCAAGGATTCGGCATTGGTGTCGGTGATTGGTTACATGGAGCTGTTGCGCACCTCTGAGCAATTGATTTCGAGAACCCAGCAGCCGCTCGAAATTTTGATCGGTGTCGGTATCTTCTACTTCATTATTTCGTACCCGCTTTCCTACTATGGCCGGTATGTCGAGAGGAAAATGGCAATATGATAAGCGTTCAGAATGTCCACAAATCTTTTGGAGACCTTGAAGTCCTGAAAGGCGTCAGCCTGGATGTGAACAAAGGTGAAGTGTTAAGCGTGATAGGGGGCTCTGGCAGCGGTAAATCAACCCTGCTTTACTGCATCAACGCCATCGAATCCATCAATAAAGGTACTATTCTTGTTGACGATGTGAATGTGCATGCAAAGGTCACCAACAAGGACAAGCTGCGCCAGAAACTAGGCATGGTGTTCCAGCAGTGGAACTCGTTTCCTCACATGACTGTCCTGGAAAACGCCGCCCTGGCTCCCCGTATCGTCAAGAAGATGAGCAAGGAAGAAGCCATCGAGATTGCCCGAAAGGAGCTTGAGCACGTTGGCCTGGGTGACAAGCTGGACGTATACCCCACCAAGATGTCCGGTGGCCAGCAGCAGCGACTGGCTATTGCCAGAGCGTTGGCCATGAAGCCGGACTACATGTTGCTCGACGAGGTAACCTCGGCACTTGACCCGGAGTTGGTCGGTGAAGTCTTGGACACTCTGCGTCTGTTGGCGGAAGAGGGCATGACGATGATCTGTGTAACACATGAAATGGGCTTCGCCCGGGACGTGTCTGACAGGGTGGCCTATTTCCATCAAGGCGTGATCGCCGAGATTGGTGAAGCCCGGCAGGTGATCACCGATCCTCAGAACCCGCTCACCCAAAAGTTCCTGTCAAAAGTGCGCTAAAAGCCATGTAAAGTGTTGTGCTGGTTGGGGGAGTTCTTGGACCCGCTCCCCTGACCATTTTTACTCCTCCTGTTCTGCTGCCTTCACCGTTGGAGATCCTCCTCCATAAACTCCAGCACCGTCTCCCGATACGCCGGCAGCATAAACGTCGCGCCGTGAGGCGTGTCGGTTCTCAGGAAATCTTTGG
>NZ_JACUUB010000029.1 GCF_014859525.1 Marinobacter sp. | reverse complement strand
TAGCTCATCCGGTGTCAGATGACCGGTAATCTCACCCAGTGCATCCTGGGCTGCACGCAGGTCTTCAGCCAGAAGTTCGCCGGCACCGTAGCCTTCTAACTGGGCCTGACCCTGAACAAGTGAGCTCCGGGCACGCTCCAGAGCATCGAGGTGCCGACGTCGGGCCAGAAACCCTCCTTCAGTGGAACTGGCAAAGCCAATGCACTCTTTTAAATGATTCCGGAGCACATCCAGCCCCTCTGAGACCCTGGCAGCCAGGCGGACAACCGGTGCAGTCCGATGCGACTCATCACTGATGCCTACCGGTTCTGCAGAGAGATCGACCTTGTTGCGGATGACAGTAACAGGCGCATTGTCAGGAAGTTGATCAATAAAATCCGGCCAGATTTCGTGAGGTTCGGTTTTATCGGTGGTGGTCGCATCCACCATCAGCAAAATGCGATCTGCCTGGCGGATTTCTTCCCAAGCCCGGGCGATCCCGATCCGCTCCACTTCGTCCGGGCTGTCTCGTAGACCAGCGGTGTCGATGATATGCAACGGCATACCATCAATGTGTATGTGTTCTCGCAGCACATCTCTGGTAGTGCCTTCAATCGCGGTAACAATGGCGGCTTCACGGCCAGCCAGTGCATTGAGCAAACTCGACTTGCCAGCGTTAGGCCTGCCAGCAATCACGACTTTCATGCCATCCCTGAGAATAGTGCCTTGCTGTGCTTCTGCGAGTATCTGTTCAACCTGTTGCAGCAGGGAATCCAAATCCGTGGCTACTTTGCCATCGGCCAGGAAGTCGATTTCTTCTTCTGGAAAGTCGATCGCCGCTTCTACATAAATACGCAAGTGAGTGATGGCATCAACCAGGGTATCAATACGTCGGGAAAACACCCCTTGCATAGACCGGACTGCACACCTGGCGGCCTGTTCCGAACTGCTTTCAATCAAATCCGCAATGGCTTCCGCCTGGGCCAGATCGAGCTTGTCATTCAGAAAAGCCCGCTCTGAAAATTCACCCGGCCGGGCCAGTCGTGCGCCCAGATTGCAGACTTCACGCAGCAACATATCCAGAATCACCGTGCCACCGTGACCTTGCAGCTCGAGCACATCTTCTCCGGTGAACGAATGGGGATTGGGAAAATACAATCCGATACCCTCATCGATGAGTTCGCCTTTACTGTCCTTGAATGGACCATAATGGGCATAGCGGGGTTTGGGCTGAAAGCCGAGCATGGTGTGCGCGATGTCTCGGGCTTTGGGGCCAGACACCCGAACAATACCCACGCCTGCCTGGCCTGGCGCGGTGGCAACGGCGGCAATCGTGTCTGAGGTTGGTTGCATGCTATTGGTCCTGGATAGAAACGACAAAGGCTCCACGAGGGAGCCTTTGTCAGGTCAGAATTACCGGTTTATCAGTGTTTCTTGCCTGCCATTTCTGCTTCGATCTTACGGGTAATGTACCACTGCTGGGAGATCGAAAGAATGTTGTTCACCAACCAGTACAGTACCAGACCGGAAGGGAACCACAGGAAGAAGATGGTGAATACCGGCGGCATCAGCTTCATGATTTTGGCCTGCATGGGATCTGGCGGTGTCGGGTTCAGGCTCATCTGAATGAACATACTGATACCCATCAGAATCGGCAGGATGAAGAAAGGATCCATCTGCGACAAGTCCTGAATCCACAACGCAAACGGCGCATGGCGCAACTGAACGCTTTCAAACAATACCCAGTACAACGCGATGAACACCGGCATCTGCACCAGAATCGGTAAACAGCCGCCCAGCGGATTAATTTTCTCCCGTTTGTACAGAGCCATCATTTCCTGGGACATGCGCTGGCGATCGTCACCATGGAGCTCTTTCAAACGAGTCAGTTGTGGTGCAACCGCGCGCATTCTGGCCATTGACCGATAACTGGTAGCAGACAGATGGAAGAAGACGGCTTTTACGAGGACCGTCAACAGGATAATTGCCACACCCCAATTGCCTACCAGTCCGTAGAACCATTCCAGGATGAAGAACAGCGGCAGTGAGATGAAGAACAGCCAACCAAAATCAACGGTGCGATCAAGATTAGGTGCCAGGGATTTCAGGCGATCAATAATCTTGGGACCGACATAGGCGGTGGCGCCCACTTCGACAGTTTGGCCTGGAGCAACCGACGTTGCCGGGTACACAAAGCCCATTACGTGCAACTGGTCTCGACGGGTGCTCTGGTACTGGGCAGATTTATCTGCGTCTGGAACCCAGGCGGTGAGAAAGTAATGCTGCAGGAAGGCCATCCAGCCATTGGTGACGGATTCGTTGATTCGCTGCTTGTTCAGGTCGCCAAAATCGTATTTTTCATAGGGGTCGTCTGGAGTACTGACAACCAGGCCAAGGTAAGCCTTGATACCCATAGTGGTCTGTGATGTTGGATCAGGTGCCTCATCCCGAACAATTTTGCCGGTAAAGTTGCCCTGCCACTCTGAGTCAGACTGGTTTTCAATCAGATAACGAATGTCCAGTTCATAGCTGTCACGCTCCAAACGATACCGTTTGGTGATAGTAACACCTTGATTTGACGCTAATTTCAAATCAACAATGAGTTCATCCTGACCCGTAGCCAGTTCAAACTGTGAGGCTTCAGCCTGGTATACCGGTGCCTGACCAGCGCTTCTGCCATCTGGACCATTACGACCAATCAGCCCGCTTTCCAGTAAGTAGGTCCGGTTCTGGGTGTTATTGAGTATTTTCAGAGGCTGACCACTGTCGAGCGTATCATCGTACTGGAGCAGCGAGCTTTCAATAACATTGCCACCCACGCGGTCGATCTTCAGTTCAAGTACATCCGTTTTAACGGTAATAAACTGGTTACTGATGCTTTGCTCACCGTCGGTGGAAGCAGATCGGAGTTCGCCGGTGTCTGGTGGCACAAATTCATCGTCTGTGCTGGGCACGCTTTCAGGCAAAACCATGTCATCCACGGAGCTGCTTGCGGTAGGAGTATCAACCTGGGAAACCTGCGCGGTTTGCGGTTGGTTATAGTCCTCATTCCAGGCAAGAACCATCAGATAACTGACAATAGCCAGGCCGGCAAACAAAACGATGCGTTGAATATCCATAAACGTTAGTGTCTGGTTTGAGTGTTGATTGGAGAGTGTTCAGTCTCAGTGCCCGGAACTGGATCATAACCGCCTTCGGCCCAGGGATGGCATCTCAGAATACGGCGAGTGGCCAGATAAGAACCTTTTGCAGCGCCGTGGTGTTGAATGGCTTCGACCGCGTATTGGGAGCACGTAGGGAAATGACGGCAATGACTGGCCATCATCGGGCTGATGGCGTACTGATAAAACCGGATGGGCAGTAACAGAATCTGTCGCATTAACTCGTACCTTTTAAATTCACAGCCTTTTGGTTAGCTGGGGACTGATGGTACTTCTTTCTGACACGACGCCAAAGATCGTTGAGCGACGATTTTACTGAGTCGTTATCCAGTTGAGCCAATCCTTGCCTGCCGAGGACAATGATGTCCAGGCCCGGTAGATCCTTTTGAACCCTGAAAGTTTCTCTGACCTGGCGTTTTATCCGATTGCGCTGAACTGCCAGTTTGAGATTCTTCTTGGAAAAAATAAGTCCGACCCTGGCGTGACCCAGATTATTGGGGGCTGCCAGGATCAGAAAATTCCTGTGCGGAACCTTCAGCTGTACATCATCGAAGACTTTGCTGTAGTCCGAAGGCCGCAGCAGTCTGTGAGACTTCGGGAACGTCAAAGCCTTCATGAGGCACTCATCAGGTTACGCAGACAGACGTGCGCGGCCTTTGGCACGACGACGGGAAATAACCTTGCGGCCGTTCGCAGTAGCCATACGGGCACGGAAACCGTGGACACGCTTGCGCTTCAGGACGCTTGGTTGAAATGTTCTTTTCATGGTGAAGGTCTCACAAATCGTCTATGGACATTGATAACTGGCTGGAAAATAGACAGTCAAAACAGGAGCGGCATTCTAGTCAGATCTGGTTGTAATTTCAATGTTTGTGAGTTGTTGAAAGCATTATTTCGGCATCGGTACTAACCACCAGGGTCACTAACAGAAGTAGTAAGTCTTTTTTTAAATTCATTTAAAGATTAAATATTACTGTTATTAGGCAGCCTGTTTTCTGTGGATAAGGTAATTTTAAGCTCTAAAAACAATAGGATGGAGCAATGACAAACCCTTTGACAGGTGCCCATGAGGTCTGTGGACGGAAGGGTGTGGAAATGTGGATAAGTAGCTTGATCGGGTTCGCTTGGAGTTATGCATGGTTACGTTAAGGGGTTTCACACAGGGTTGGGGGGCGCTTTTACACAGAGGGCTGTGGGTAACTATTTTTCAGGGCTTTTCTGTACACAAGCCTGTAGATAGGTCTGGAACAAGCTGAAACATAAAAAGAAAAGTTTCCACAGGCTGTTCATGACTGTTGATATCGGCCTTTTACTGGTCGCCGTGTAGGGGTAGAATCGCCAGTCACCTTGAGCACCGGGAAAGCGTTTTCCGCTGTGAGAAAAGTCAGGTTTCGGGAGCGGGCGGTCGTGCCTAACAGTATGTGGCATCAATGTCTTGAAGTACTCCGGGATGAATTTCCCGCGCAACAGTTTAATACCTGGTTAAGACCCCTTCAGTCGGATCTTCGTGAAGGGCAGTTGATGCTGTTTGCACCGAACCGTTTTGTGATGGATTGGGTGAACGAGAAGTACCTGCGCCGCATAGAAGAAGTGTTAAAGGATCTGAATGGCGGTCAGGCTCCGAGGGTGTTCATGAAGGTGGGTTCAGCGCCCCGTGAAAGCGAACCGGTGGTGCGTTCAGTGGCAGAGGCGAGTGTTGCAGAAGAAACCGACCAGAGTGTGACTGAAGAAGAGCATAACGTGGCTGCAACAGTGGTTGGTTCTGTAGCCGGACACAGTAACCGGCAGTCCAACAGAGCCAACGGCCAGCGCCGGTCGGTGCAGGTTGAGGGTGATATCAAGCATCAGAGCTTTCTGAATGAAACCTTCACCTTTGATACGTTTGTAGAAGGTAAGTCTAACCAGTTGGCCCGGGCTGCCTCCATGCAGGTGGCCGAGAATCCGGGTGGTGCCTACAACCCTTTGTTTCTTTACGGTGGCGTAGGTCTTGGTAAGACCCACCTTATGCACGCTATCGGAAATGAGATTGTTCGGCGTAATCCGCGTGCGAAAGTGGCGTACCTGAGGTCCGAACGCTTCGTTGCAGATATGGTGAAGGCGTTGCAACTTAACGCCATCAACGAATTTAAGCGTTATTACCGGTCGGTCGATGCGTTGCTGATTGACGATATTCAGTTTTTTGCGCGTAAAGAACGGTCTCAGGAGGAGTTTTTTCACACCTTTAACGCGTTGTTAGAAGGCGGTCAGCAGGTCATTGTTACCTGTGACCGTTTTCCTAAAGAAATTGTGGATATGGAAGAGCGGCTCAAATCCCGGTTTGGCTGGGGACTGACGGTCATGGTAGAACCGCCGGAGCTGGAAACCCGGGTTGCGATCCTGATGAAAAAAGCGGAGCAGGCGAACGTAAAACTGAGCAGTGAGGCGGCTTTTTTTATTGCTCAAAAAATACGCTCGAACGTGAGAGAGCTCGAAGGAGCTTTACGTTTGGTGATAGCGAATGCTCACTTCACAGGGTCGGAGATTACCCCTCCGTTTATTCGCGAAAGCCTGAAAGATCTGCTGGCCCTGCACGAAAAGCAGGTCAGTATTGATAATATTCAGCGTACCGTCGCCGAGTATTACAAAATCAAAGTGTCGGATCTGTTGTCCAAGCGGCGTACTCGCACGGTAACTCGCCCCCGGCAGGTGGCGATGTCCTTGTCGAAGGAACTAACCAACCACAGCTTGCCCGAGATTGGCGACGCTTTTGGTGGGCGCGATCACACTACGGTGTTGCACGCTTGCAAGAAGATCAGAGAACTCCAGGAAACCGATCCGGTTATCCGGGAAGACTACCAGAATTTTATGAGGTTGCTCACCACCTGATGCTCAACAGGGTGGAATAGCGAAGAAACATTCACTTCCGATAACTGAAGCCGAGTGCCATGAAACTGACAATCAGCCGTGAATCCCTGATCACCCCATTGCAAAGCATTGCCGGTGTTGTGGAAAAGAAACAGACCATGCCGGTGCTCTCCAATGTACTTCTGGAAGCCGAAGATAATACGCTCACGTTGACCGGTACCAACATGGAAGTGGAGCTGGTTGGCCGGGTCACTCCCGTGCATGTGGACCAGCCAGGCCGCATTACGGTCCCGGCTCGCAAGCTGTCGGATATCTGTCGGGCTTTGGGTGACGAAGCGCCTATTGATCTTGCCCTGGAAGGTGATCGCTTGCATGTAAGGGCGGGTAATTCCCACTTTACCTTGTCGACCTTGCCAGCCGAGCACTTTCCGAATGTGGAAGACGAACCCGAGAGCTTCCGGCTGGAACTGCCGCAGAAAGAGTTGGGACGAATGCTGGACGCGACGGCCTTTGCCATGGCACAGCAGGATGTTCGCTATTATCTGAATGGCCTGCTTTTGGAAGTGGACGACAGTCATGTGCGGGTGGTGGCGACCGACGGTCACCGCTTAGCGATGGCGCACTGCGACATGCAAACGGGTTGTCCGGAGGCGCGTCAGGTTATTGTGCCGAGAAAAGGCGTACTGGAGCTGGCCCGGCTGCTGGATGATGTGGAATCCCCGGTGACGCTGGTCATCGGAGATAATCACCTGCGGGCAACGGTCGGAGCCTATACTTTTACCTCCAAGTTGATTGAAGGCAAGTTCCCGGATTATAACCGAGTGATCCCACGTGGCGGCGACAAACTGATTCTGGCCGATCGTGCCACGCTGAAGAATACGCTGCAGCGAGCCGGTATTTTGTCTCATGAAAACATCCGTGGCGTGCGACTGAATCTGTCGCCGGGGCAGTTGCAGGTGTTCGCTAATAATCCGGATCAGGAACAGGCCGAAGACGCGCTGCCGGTGGACTATCAGGGCGAATCCCTTCAGATCGGTTTTAATGTAGGCTACCTGATTGATGTGATGAACGCGCTGGATGATGCGCAGGTAAAGCTGACCCTGTCGAATCCTAACAGCAGCGCTTTGATTGAAGCAGAGAACGACAACAGTTGCTTGTATGTTGTCATGCCCATGCGACTGTAATCCCCTTCGGAGGTATTAATGGGTGCCGTTACGAACGGAATCAAAGGTGCATTCAGAATTGGCCAGACGCTCTCGGTGCTTGGCCGTACCGGCGTAAACTGGATGCGGGGCGATCGCCCCCCGACACCGAAATTGCTGCGCCAGACGTTTGAAAATCTGGGTGCAACCTATATCAAGCTTGGTCAGTTTATCGCGAGCTCCCCGACGTTTTTCCCGAAGGAATACGTGGAGGAGTTTCAGTATTGCCTGGATAAAACCCCAAATTTGCCGTTTGGTGTGATCAAACGCATTATCCGGGAAGAGCTTGGCCGCCCCATTGATGAGATTTACGCCGAGATCGACCCGGTCGCGCTAGCGTCTGCGTCGATCGCGCAAGTGCATGCAGCCAGGTTGGTCACCGGTGAAGATGTGGTGATCAAGGTGCAGAAGCCGGGTGTAGAAAATATTCTTTTGACGGATCTTAATTTCCTGTATCTGTCGTCACGCATTCTGGAAACCTTGGCGCCAAAACTGTCCTGGACTTCGTTGTCTGGCATTGTTGACGAAATTCAGAAAACCATGATGGAAGAGTGTGATTTCATCAAAGAAGCGAACAATCTGAAAGTGTTCCGGGATTTTCTGCACAACACCCATAACGAAGACGCTACTGTGCCGAAAGTTTATGAGCACTGCAGCAGCCGGCGCATTCTGACCATGGAACGTTTTTATGGCGTCTCGCTGACCGATCTCGACAGTATCCGGCAATATTCGAACGATCCGGAACGCACTCTGATCACCGCGATGAACACCTGGTTTGCCAGCTTGACCAAATGTGAGTTTTTCCATGCGGATGTTCATGCCGGCAACTTGATGGTGCTGAAAGACGGGCGTATTGGATTTATCGATTTTGGAATTGTTGGCAGGATCAAGCCGGATACCTGGCAAGCGGTCAGTGATTTTATTTCGGCGATTATGGTCGGCAATTTTGAAGGCATGGCCGATGCCATGATTCGCATTGGTGTAACCCGTCGCACTGTGAAAGCGGATGAGTTGGCGGCGGACTTGCAGCGACTGTATCGCCAGATGGATCATATGGTTCCGGACGACACCGCCTATGAAATGGACCAGGCAGAGGATGATGTGAATAATATCCTGATGGATATGGTGAAAGTGGGCGAAAGCCATGGCCTTCACTTTCCCAGGGAATTTGCCTTGTTGTTAAAGCAATTTCTGTATTTTGATCGTTATGTTCATATCCTGGCGCCCGAGATGGATGTATTCATGGATGAACGTCTAACGATGCTGCATTAACGAGCAGACCACCTCCCCTTCTAGTACACTAAGGCAATGTCGGATCCCGGCATTGCCTTTTCTTTTTCTGGTTTTCATTTGTTTTCTATCCGGTATTGAGAATGTCTCCTTTATGGCGCTTGTGAAACTCCAGACTCAGCATTTCCGAAATCTGGCGCCTGATCCGATTGGTTTCTCCGCATCTTTTAATTTTTTATACGGCGCTAACGGCAGCGGCAAATCGAGCGTTCTGGAAGCGATTGGCTATCTGGGCCTGGGTCGGTCATTTCGGGTTGGCCGTCATCAAGCTGTGGTTTGCCATGGTCAAAACAAACTGACCGTGTTTGGGGCGCTGGATGACGGATTATCATCGGGTACTCTGGCGGGGCAACGGGTAATGGATGATGTTACCCATCGGCTGGGGATTGCCCGGGATGTGGTCGCAAAGGAAACTTCGCTGAGAGTGGATGGTGACGCCGTGCGGAGTCTTTCTGCGCTGGCCAGGCATTTGCCCGTGTCGGTTATCGATCCAGGTGTGTTTGACATCGTAGCCGGAGGCCCTGGCAAGCGTCGTCAGTTTCTCGATTGGTTGGTGTTCCACGTGGAACCTTCGTTTGCGACATCGTGGCAACAGTGCCAGAGAGTGACATCGCAGCGGAATCAAATGCTCAGAAATGGTAGAATCGACGAATCGTTGATGCGTGTGTGGGATAAGCAGTTCGCCGCCCTTGCCGAGTCTCTTACTGATATCAGAGCTCAGGTGTTTCAGCGGTTCAGATTGGCATTCGATGCCATGCTGCGGGAACTGGATGCCGGATGGACAGATGGGCTGAAACTCGATTTCTATCCGGGCTGGGATCGCACGCAGTCGTTGGTCGACGTGCTCGCGGGCCATCGAGAGCAGGAGCGACGAATGGGGCACACGCTTTACGGACCCAATCGTGCAGATATCCGTCTGAAGTTTGGCGGGCGACCGGTGGCTGAGACGTTTTCGCGAGGCCAACAGAAAACCTTGGTGATTCTGATGAAGATCGCTCAAGGTAAAGTGTTGAGCGAGATGGGTAAGCAGGTTACGTTTTTGCTCGACGATATTAACGCCGAGCTGGATGTTCGTCATCGGATCATGCTGGCGGGCAAACTCCAGGATTTGGGTTGTCAGGTGTTCATTACCTCCATCGAACACCCGGAACCTGAGGTGCTTTGGTCCGATCGACAGGCACCGGAATTCAGAATGTTCCACGTGGAACATGGAAAATTGACGGAAGAACAGACCGGCTAGCCAGTCAGCAGAATGTACAAAAACTGCTAACCTGTTACCGGGTATCACCTTCAGGAGTCTCGTTAATGAGCGAATCGAACTACAATTCCTCCAGTATCAAAGTTCTGAAAGGGCTGGATGCGGTGCGCAAGCGCCCGGGCATGTACATCGGCGACACCGATGATGGCACCGGCCTGCATCACATGGTCTTTGAATTGGTGGATAACTCCATCGACGAGGCTCTGGCGGGCCACTGCTCGGAAATCGGTGTGATCATTCACCCGGACGAGTCTGTGAGCGTTAAAGACAACGGTCGTGGTATTCCGGTCGACATTCACGAAGAAGAAGGTGTGTCTGCCGCTGAAGTGATCATGACTGTACTGCACGCTGGCGGTAAGTTTGACGATAACTCCTATAAGGTGTCGGGCGGTTTGCACGGGGTGGGCGTCTCAGTGGTTAACGCGTTGTCCTCTACCCTGACGCTGACGATCCGCCGTGATGGCAAGGTATACGAACAAACCTACACCCACGGTGTGCCGGATGCGCCCCTGGGTGCCGTTGGTGAAACCGAAGCCTCGGGTACCAAGGTGCACTTTATTCCGTCGCCGGATACCTTCACTCACATTGAATTCCATTACGATATTCTTGCCAAGCGACTGCGGGAACTGGCGTTCCTGAACAGTGGCGTGCGTATTCGCCTGACCGACGAGCGCAGCGGCCGGGAAGAAGTATTTGAATATGAAGGCGGTTTACGAGCGTTTGTTGAACACCTGAATACCAACAAAACGCCCATCAACCGCGTGTTCCACTTTACCCGTGAGCGCGAAGACGGTATTTCGGTAGAAGTGGCCATGCAGTGGAACGATGCTTTCCAGGAAAACCTGTACTGCTTCACCAACAACATCCCTCAGCGGGACGGCGGTACTCATCTGGCGGGTTTCCGCGCTGCCCTGACCCGTTCACTGAACAATTACATTGATCATGAAGGCCTGGGCAAGAAAGCCAAGGTCGCTACGTCCGGGGACGACGCCCGGGAAGGCCTGACCGCCATCGTCAGTGTGAAAGTGCCTGACCCCAAGTTCTCCTCCCAGACCAAAGACAAGCTGGTGTCATCCGAGGTGAAAACGGCGGTTGAGCAAGAACTCTACCAGAGCTTTGCCGAGTACCTTCAGGAACAGCCAAGCGAAGCCAAATTAATCGTCAACAAGATGATCGAAGCCGCCAGGGCCCGTGAAGCGGCTCGCAAGGCACGGGACATGACTCGCCGTAAAGGCGCACTGGACATTGCTGGTTTGCCGGGTAAGCTGGCTGACTGCCAGGAGAAAGACCCGGCGCTGTCTGAACTGTTCATAGTGGAGGGTGATTCTGCGGGTGGCAGTGCCAAGCAGGGTCGTGATCGTAAAACCCAGGCCATTCTGCCACTGAAGGGTAAAATCCTGAACGTCGAGAAAGCCCGCTTCGATAAAATGTTGTCGTCCGCGGAAGTCGGCACACTGATCACTGCACTGGGTTGTGGTATTGGCCGGGAAGAGTTTAACCCGGATAAATTACGATACCACTCCATCATCATCATGACGGATGCGGACGTGGATGGTTCTCACATCCGCACCCTGCTGCTGACCTTCCTGTTCCGCCAGATGCGTGAAATCATCGAGCGTGGTCACGTGTTCATCGCGATGCCGCCGCTGTACAAGGTCAAGAGAGGCAAGCAGGAACAGTACCTGAAAGATGAGAAGGCAAAGGTCGCTTACCTCACCCAGACTGCTCTGGATGGTGCTCAGCTGTTCGTCAATCCGGATGCTCCGGCGATCAAGGATTCTGCTCTGGAAACCATGATCAAGGATTATCAGGCGGTGATGGCGATGATTGATCGCCTGTCCCGTGCGTATCCGGCCAAAGTGCTGGAACAGATGATCCATAACGACACGCTGACCAGCGACCAGCTAAAAGATGAGGCGGCGGTGGCGGCCTGGGTTGCTCGTTTGGGCAATGGTCTGGATCTGGACACCCGCACGGGCACCAAGTACACCTTCTCGGTTACCCAGGATGAAGAACGTAACCTGTACCTGCCGAAGGTCACCATCTTTATGCATGGTATTCCTTATGAGCATTTGTTCAGTCACGAGTTCTTCGAGTCGTCTTCCTATAAAGCGATTGCTCGCCTGGGTGAAACCCTGGAAGGCTTGATTGAGGAAGGCGCGTTTATCCAGCGTGGTGAGCGCAAGCAGGCGGTGCTGTCGTTTGCCGGCGCTCTGGACTGGTTGATGAAAGAGGCTCAGCGTGGCCTGAACATCCAGCGTTATAAGGGACTGGGTGAGATGAACCCGGATCAGCTGTGGGAAACTACCATGGACCCGGAAAGCCGCCGAATGATGAAGGTGACCATTGAGGATGCGTTCGCAGCGGATCAGATCTTCACTACCCTGATGGGTGATGATGTTGAACCACGTCGGATCTTTATCCAGACCAATGCGTTGCAGGTGACTAATCTGGACGTGTAAGCGCTCTAATTGCAAGGCATAAAAAACGGTGGTTTCCGCAAGGAACCACCGTTTTTTGTTATGACTCGGAATTTTTTATTCCGAAGAGAAAGTCACTTTGATGATTCGGCCCGCTTCTGCTCTTTCTCTTTTTCCTTTTCAATCAGATGCGGGGCCATGACTTCTTCCAGGGTGTAGCCTGTCAGGCGGCGAATCGTTCGCCACAGGTAATAGAAGATCAGCATCATCATGATCATGGACGGGATGGCGATCATCGGATAGCTGACCAGGGTCATTCTGCCCAGCTCTTCGTTAAAGGCCTGAGTGCCAGACGGACTGACCACAATCCATTTCGCCAGAACGTAATTCATGATCGAGGAGAACAAGAAGGTACCGGCAAAGAAATAACTGGCTTTGAGCAGTCTTGCTTCAAACTCGGCAACGCAACCCCGTTCTTCCAGCGAGGCATGAATTTTATCCACATCCAGCACCTTGGGGTTATACAGAAGGGTGCGGACCAGTGGGTATTTGGTACGTGTCGAAATCAGCACGGCCAAACCAATCACCGCAGGAACAGCGGCTTCTTTGATGGCTAACCAGCCAGCATCCAGCTCCAGTAAACCGATGCCGCCGGTAAGGCCAACACTTATCAGGCCCAGCAAGGCAATGAAATTCTTCTTGCGATAACGGATGAGTTCAAACAGACCCCAGCCAAGCGGAAACGCCAGGCCGATAATCAATGCATTAACACTACCAAGGTGTTGGTCGCCGCTGAACTTCATCAGGATCACCGAGGGAATGATGATACTGACCAGTAAGTCGATCCAGGGCCTGGGCTTGTGTTCCGGAATGTTGGAGGAATTCGCAGAGGTCATGGGTTAGCCTGATTGGTGAAACAACAGCAGGCTGGAAGGCACTGCCGGAAAAAAGTCTTCCGGCAGTATACGATGAATAACGAGGTTAACGTAAGCGCAGCGGGGCTGCGCTTACGTTGTCGGTCAGGCGCCGACTTCTTTCAGGCACTCTTCGACAATCGCCAGTCCTTCCTCGAGAACGGCGTCCTCAATGGTGACGGGCATCAGGAACCGAAGCGTGTTGGCGAACATGCCGCAGCTCAGAAGAATCAGGCCTTTTTCTTTGGCCTTCTTGGTGACGGCAGCCGCCAGTTCTGGCTTGGGCTTACGGCTGGCTTTGCTTTCCACCAGTTCAAACGCCGCCATCGGGCCCAGATTACGAACGTTATCCACGTGTTCGAACTGTTCCTGCCACTGATTAAAGCGCTTGTTCAGCTTGTCGCCCAGTGCCTGAGCCTTGCCAAGAATGTCTTCTTCCTTGAACACCTCGAACACGGCCAATGCGGCCGCACAAGCGGTCGGGCTGCCGGTGTAGGTGCCGCCAAGGGAGTTGGGACCAGAGGCATCCATGATTTTGTCAGTGCCGACAATGGCCGAGATAGGCATGCCATCAGCCATACTCTTGGCCATGGTCATCATGTCAGGCTCAACGCCGCTGTGCTCAATGGCGAACATTTTGCCGGTTCGGCCAAAACCGCTCTGCACTTCGTCCACCACCATCAGAATGTTGTTGTCATCGCAGATTTTGCGGATTTCTTTCAGGAAGCTGGAAGGTGCTGCATAGAAACCGCCCTCACCTAATACGGGCTCAATCACGATAGCCGCTGTGTTGTTGGCGGGTGAATCTGCCTTCATGGTCATCTTCAGACCGCGCAGCGCCTCGTCTTCGCTGACGCCGTGATACGGCACCGGATAGGGCGCGCGGAACACGTTGCCAGGCATGGGCCCGAAATCGGTCTGGTAAGGCGCGGCCTTACCGTTCATCGCCATGGTGTAAAAAGTACGACCGTGGTAACCGCCGTCAAAACAGATGACGTTGGTTTTGCCGGTGGCGGCCCGGGCGATCTTCATCGCGTTTTCCAGCGCTTCTGCACCGGAGTTGGCCAGCATCACCTTGGCGTGGCCCCTGACCGGCACCACTTCGCTGAGCTTTTGTGCCAGTTTAACGTAGCCCTCATAGGGCATGACCGTCTGACAGGTGTGCATCAGCTTGTCGAGCTGGTCTTTGACAGCTGCGACCACCTTTGGATGACGGTGACCAATGTTGAGTACACCGATGCCGCCTGCAAAATCGATCATGCGTTTGCCATCGGCATCCCATAGCTCCGCATTGGTTGCGTGATCGGCAAATTGTTCATTGGGACTTGCCGCGCCCGCCGCAACGTAGCGTTCTTTGAGTGCCTGCAATTCTTTATTGCTCACTTTGCCATTCTCCCTGTGTTCAGGTTCGAAAGTTTCACTAACAGTGTAAGTAGTACGGTGACAGGAAACAAATTGACTATCGTCGCTGTTAGCCCGTTTCTTCCCGAAACTGCAGTTTTGCCAGCCGCTGATACAGGCCATTTTCGCGCATCAGCTCGTCGTGGGTGCCGACCGCCAGCAGCCGCCCCTGGTCCAGCACGGCAATACGATCAGCGTCTCTGACTGTGGCCAGGCGGTGGGCGATCACCAGTGTGGTGCGCCCAGTGGTGAGCGCGGGCATCGCCTGTTGAATCAGGTTTTCGCTTTCCGCATCCAGAGCACTGGTGGCCTCGTCCAGCAGCAGTATGGGGGCATCAGCCAGTAGCGCCCGGGCAATGGCGAGCCGCTGTTTCTGACCACCCGAGAGGCCAAGACCGGCATCTCCCAATGGCGTGTCATAGCCTTGGGGCAGGGTCTGAATGAACTCGTGAGCGTGGGCCACGCGTGCGGCCTGCTCTACATCGACCTTGCTGGCGTTTGGCCGGGCATAGCGGATGTTGTCTGCCACCGTACCGTGAAAAAGCGCCGGGTTTTGGGGTACCAGGGCAAAGCATTGACGCAAGGATTCCAGTGAGAGTTCGGTGGTATCCAGGCCGTCAATCAAAATGCGACCGTCACTCGGCTGGTAGAAATGCAGTAACAGATCGAACAGCGTGGACTTTCCGGCCCCCGACGGGCCAACCAGCGCCAGGGTTTCGCCGGCGTTGACGGTAAGCGAAAGATCCGCCAGGGCCGGTTGTTGACTGCGTCCGGAGTAACTGAATCCGAGATGCTCCAGCCGAATTTCTCCCTTGATGGGCTGAGGCAGTGTTTTACCGTTCTGCTCCCGCACAAACTCCGGCTCGGTCTGTAACAACTCGAACAAGCGGGCTGCCGAACCTGCCGCCCGTTGCAGTTCGCCGATGACCTCGCTGATGGCTCCGGCCGCAACTCCCACCAGCAGGCTGTAGAAGACAAATGCCGCCAATTCACCCGGGCTGATGCGGCCGTGAATCACATCCAGCCCACCGATCCAGATCACAATGCCCACGGCCCCCATGACCAGGGATATGGCCAGTGTGGTCAGCCACGCCCGCTGGCGAATGCGATCCCGGGCGATCTCGAAAGCGCGCTCAGATACCTCGGCGAAAAAGCGCCGGTCATGGGGCTGATGATTGAACGCCTGCACGGTCTTAATCTGCGTCAGATTTTCGCCGACATAGCTGCCGACATCGGCCACCCGGTCCTGACTTAATCGAGACAGTCGCCGCACCCGCCGACCAAAAAACAGAATCGGCGCGATCACCAGCGGAAAACCTAACAGGATGATGCTAGCCAGTTTGGCATTGGTGATAAATAACAACAGCAGCCCGCCAATCAGCATCAGCATATTGCGCAGGGCAATGGACACGGTGGAGCCGATCACCGATTGCAGCACCGTGGTGTCGGCAGTAAACCGGGACTGGATCTCCAGGGCCCGGTTCTGTTCAAAGAAGCCAGGGTGCAGATCGATCAGATGGTTAAAGACTTTTTTACGGATGTCCGCTACAACCCGTTCGCCAATCCAGGACACCAGGTAAAAGCGGGCAAACGAGCCAAACGCCAGGCCCAGCACCAGCACAAAAAACAGGCCGATGGCTTTGGCCAGATTTTCCGGCGATTCGGTGGCTAATCCCTGATCCACCAGAATGCGTAAACCTTGTCCAAGGCTGAGGGTAATGCCGGCGGTAAAGATCAGGGCCACCAGAGCGCCGGCCACAGCGCGACGGTACGGGCTGATAAACCCAACGATCAGGTTAAGGGCTTTACGGTGACGAATGTTGATGGTGTGCCTCCACGGTGTTGGCTGCTGTAGACTCCAACTTCATTACGGTTTGTTCTCCCAAGAAGACCTATCATACAGCTACGTAAGAGCGCACGGGTGGGTGTGCCTGCCAGGACCGTCAAAAGCCAGGGATGGCTTTTGTCGAGCGTACAGGGATGTATTTACAGCGTGTCCTGGCAGGCACACCCACCCGTGCGCTCGATTTCTCCGAATTCAAAGGAAGATAAAGTGCGCGCTTACGCCGATAACGACTACCCCGCTGACCACAAACCGGACTGGACGGTCATTTCCGGCCTGTGGCCCTACCTTGCCGAATTCCGGGGCCGGGTGGTGCTGGCGTTAGCCCTGCTGGTGCTGGCCAAACTGGCCACCGTCGCAACCCCGGTGGCCCTGAAATACATTGTCGACTATCTGGACCAGAACCGCGGCGCCGACATGCTGCTGTGGATTCCCATCATCCTGGTGGTGGCCTACGGCTCCCTGCGCTTTGGCGCCACCCTGTTTAGTGAACTTCGCGATGCGGTGTTCGCCCGGGTGGCAGAGCGGGCCATGCGGCGGGTGTCGCTGCGCATCTTTGAACACCTGCACCAGCGCGAGCTGGGCTTTCACCTGGACCGCAAAACCGGCGGCCTGGCCCGGGATATCGAACGGGGCACCAACGGCATCAGCTTCCTGCTGCGCTTCACCCTGTTCAACATTGTGCCTACCATCCTGGAAATCCTGCTGGTAGCGGCCATCTTGCTGGTGGTGTTCAACGTCGGCTACGTGCTGGCCATTCTGGTGGCGGTGGTGGTGTATGTGGTGTTTTCCATCAAGATCACCGAGTGGCGGACCAAGTTCGTGCGCGAGGCCAACGCCCGGGACAACCAGTCCAACTCCCGGGCCATCGACAGCCTGTTGAACTACGAGACCGTCAAATACTTCAACAACGAACGTTACGAGGCGGAGTTGTACGACCAGGACCTGGACGACTGGGAGAAAGCCCGGCTAAAAAACCGCCTGTCTCTGGCCACCCTGAACACTGGCCAGGCCCTGATCATCGGCGTGGCACTGATCGTAATCATGGCCATGGCGGTGAGCGAAGTCGCCAGCGGTGAAATCACCCTGGGCGACTTCACCATGATCAACGCTTACCTGATTCAGTTATTCATCCCCCTGAACGCCCTGGGTTTTGTCTACCGGGAAATCCGCCAGGCCCTGGTGAACGTGGAGCGCCTGTTCAAACTGCTTGGGGATAAACCCGCCATTCAGGACACGACCGATGCCAAACCCCTGGCGGTGGCGAACGGCCAGGTGCAGTTTGAACACATCCATTTCGGTTACCGGCCGGACCTGCCGATCCTGAAAGACGTAGACTTCACCATCCCCGCCGGCCACACCGTGGCCGTCGTTGGCGCCAGCGGTGCCGGCAAGTCTACCCTCGCCCGCTTGCTGTTCCGGTTCTACGATATGGATAAAGGGGCGATCCGTATTGATGGCCAGGATATCCGTGAGGTGACCCAGGACAGCCTGCGCTCGGCCATAGGCGTGGTACCCCAGGATACCGTGTTGTTTAACGATACCCTGTACCGAAACCTGGCCTACGGCAACCCGGCGGCCAGTAAGGAAGAAGTGTACCGAGCCGCGCGCATGGCCCATCTCGAAGATTTTATCCACAGCCTTCCGGAAGGATACGAAACTAAGGTGGGTGAGCGTGGCCTGAAGTTGTCCGGTGGCGAAAAGCAGCGTGTGGCCATTGCCCGGGTGATCCTGAAGAATCCGCCGTTGCTGATTCTGGATGAAGCGACTTCTTCGTTGGATTCTTTGTCAGAACAGGCGATTTTGACTGCCTTGAAAGAGGTGAGTCGTCAGCGCACGACGTTGGTGATTGCCCACCGTCTATCCACCATTCGCGATGCCAACAGCATTCTGGTAATGGATGCTGGCCGAATCGTGGAAAGCGGCAGCCACAACGATTTGCTAGCCCGCGGTGGGCATTATGCGCATCTGTGGGAACAGCAGCACCGGAGTGAGGATAACTGAGAAGTTAGGGCATCAGAGGGTGGTAGGCCTTTCCAGAACCGTGCGGAGCCATGGATGGCGGAGCTCGAGCGTCACATGGACGTGCCGCAGGAGCGTGTTCTGGAAAGGCCTACCACCCTGATGCCCGGGGCTATTGCTCCCCAAGCCGAAGCGCCAGACCAGACGCCCGTACGACCTGTTGGCTCACGCTGTCCTTAAACACCTGAGCATCGCCAGCAATCAGGCTAAACCAGTTCTTTGCCCGGGTAATGCCAGTGTACACCAGCTCTTTGGTGAGCACCGGGCTGAGGCGATCTGGTAGCACCAAGCAGGTGTGGTTGAACTCTGAGCCCTGGGATTTGTGCACGGTCATGGCGTAAACGGTTTCCAGTTGCTGCAGACGGCTGGGGGAAATCCAGCGGATACCGCCGGTGCTGTCACCACTCGGGAAGGCCACCCGCAAGGTGTCTTTTGGCTCACCAGTGGCGCTCCTGTCCCAGGGCACACTGAAAGTGATGCCGATGTCCCCGTTCATCAGGCCCAGATTGTAGTCGTTGCCGGTGACCAGTACCGGCCGGCCGGCATACCAGCCTTCGGTTTTGTCGATCAGTTTCTCCGCCAGCAGCTTTTGGGCGATTTGCTGGTTTAAGCCTTCGACGCCCCAGGGGCCTTTGCGTAACGCACATAGAACCTGGAAGTCGTTGAAGGCTTCCAGCACGTTTGAGGCGTGGGCATCCCAGGCTTCTCGGGAGCTGTCGGCGGTTAAACCGGAGCTGTGGATAACGTCCAGATAATGGCGGTAGCCCACCGGTGGTGGCAGTGCTTGCCCATTCACCACCCGCCCCTGCCCGGCGTTGCGGAAGCTCTCCGGTGTGCCGGTGATGGCGTGGCGGCAGATGAGCTCGAGGGTTTGCTCCGGATCGGGTTTCGGCGTGTGGCCGTTCAGCCAGATCACATCCTCAAACTCGGCGTCCCGGATTTGTGCGAGCACGGTGCCCGTCAGAGCACTGGTGTTCACCGCTTCTGCCAGCTCGCGGATACCGCTGTCCTGCCCGAAGCGGTAGCTTTTGCGCAACATGGCTACGGCCTGGTCAAGCGGCTGGCCGGAGTTATCCACAAGGCTGTCGGGCACTTGAGCGCCGGTGATGGCGGCCAGCCAGCTGGCGGTGTCCGGGGTGTAGTGGGCGTCGAAGGCGCGCTGGCACAGCTCGCCCAGCACGGCGCCGGCATCCACTGAGGCCAGTTGGTCCTTGTCACCCAGCAGGATGAGTTGGGCACTGGCGGGCAGGGCGTCGAACACCGAGGCCATCAGGTCGACATCCACCATGGAGGCTTCATCGATCACCAGGATATCCACCAGCAGCGGGTTGTCCCGGTGGTGGCGGAACTGGCGGGTGTCGGGCCGGCTACCCAGCAACCGGTGCAGGGTGGTGACCTTGGTGGGAATGTCGTTCAGTTGCACGGCGCCGGGCAGGTCAGCCAGCGGCAGCTTGCTGACCGCGCCGCCAATGGATTCGTTCAGGCGGGCGGCGGCCTTGCCGGTGGGTGCGGCCAGGCGGATACGGTATTTGCGCCCTGCGCGCTCCGGGCTTTGCCCGGCCACGGCCTGCAGGGCAGCCAGCAGGTTAACTACCGTGGTGGTCTTGCCGGTGCCCGGGCCGCCGGTAATGACCGCAAAGCAGTTACGGGCGGCCTGGGCGCAGGCCAGTTTCTGGTAATCCACCGCGTCGGTTGGCCGGAACAGTTTGTTCAGCGCCTGCGACAGGGTTTGCGCCGCTGGTGATTGAGGGTCGGCCAGGGGTGAGGGCAACGCCAGCCGTTGCTGGATGCCGTCGGCAATGCGTTGTTCGTAGCGCCAGAACCGGCGCAGATACAACCGGCTGCCGTTCAGTACCAGCGGTGCCGGCACGGAGCCATGACTGACCGCCAGCGAGCCTTGCAGGGCCGCCAGGCAATCGGCCAGCTGCACCCGGGCCAGCAGCTCCTGTGGATAAATCCCTTGCAGGTTGGCCGCCTCGGCTTCGGATAGCCGGGTATGGGCCGGTTCTTCCGGCGGCAGCGCCAGGGTATGGCCGGCATCGGCCAGTAGCGTGGCCAGGTCGATGCAGACATGGCCCCGGCCCACCTGGTGGGAGGTCAGCGCCGCCAACAGCAGCACCAGAGGCTGCGGGCTTTCGCCCTGCTCTTCGCTGAGTTCCCGGATCAGTCGGGCAAAGCCGGTATCCAGCGGGCGAATCCAGCCGGCCTGCTGCCATTGCCCTAACAGGATTACGGTTTCGTTCAGGCTGGCCAATAGCTGTGAGTTATCCACAGGCTTGCGCGGTTCCGTTGCTGTTGTGTTCACCGGCGTGTCGTCGCCAAGGTCCAGGGCAAACTGGTTCTCGGTATGGCGGGTACGGCTCATGCAGCCACCTCCCCGGAGACCGGCTCGCCGTCGAACAGGGCATCCAGTTGCTCGATCAGCAGTCTGGGGGGCTTGTCGGTAAAGGCACCGCCGCTGGCGGAATCGACCCCGCGCAGGAACAGGTACACCGCGCCCCCGATGTGCTGGTCGTAGTCGTAATCCGGCAACCGGGCTTTCAGCAGCCGGTGCAGGGCCAGCAGGTAGAGGATGTATTGCAGATCGTAGCGCTTGTTCAGGATTGCCTGGCCCATGGCCTGGTCGGTGTAGGCGGCGTCGTCCTCGCCCAGAGCATTGGATTTGTAGTCCAGCACGTAATACTGCCCCCTGTGTTCAAACACCAGGTCGATAAAACCTTTGAGCATACCGTTAAACCGGCGGGTTTCGGCCCGTGGCCGGTCCGCGCTGTTCAGGGTGTGACGGGTGACCAGCGCATCCAGCTGCCGGATGCTGACGTTGCGGCTCTCAAACCAGAACTCCAGCTCCGGGCGCAGGCTGCCCAGCCCGGCCAGGCTGGCAGTGCGCTGGCCGTCCCGGTCCAGCTGCAGCGGTTTCTGGATCAGCGTCAGCAGCCACTGCTGCAGAGGTTCCACCCAGTCGCCCCAGCCCCGGGTGCCACAGCGGCGGGTGAGTTGTTCGTGCAGCAGCCCGGGGTTGTCCACAACCCGCTGCAAGCCCTGGGCCGTACACCATTCCAGCAATTCGTGCAGGAAGGTGCCGGGGCCGGCGCCTTTGGGGAAATGGTGGTGGTTGCGCGCGTCGGGCATGGCCGGGGCCTCGTCGGCTGGGCCCTGGGCACTCTCTTCCAGCAGGTTCTGGGTCTGGGCGTCTTCCACCTCGCCGGTGAAGGTAATGCCGGTGCCTGCCATGCCGGTGTATTCGATGCTGGAGTAACTGGCAATCCACCAGTCTTCCCTGGCTTCCCGGCTGGAGACCAGCGCTGGCCCCAGGGCTTCCGGGGCGGTTTCGATGAACACCGTGTCCTGGGGTTCCGGCAGCGGCGTCATGGCGATGTCCGGTCGGCCCTGGGCCAGCGGCGCCAGTGCCTGGCTGATGCCCTGCTCCGGTGATCCGGCCAGTACATAGCCCAACCCGCTCTGCTGCCAGTTATCCACAGCCGCCGCGCCCACCCAGGTGGCAAACCGGGCCCGGGTCAGGGCCACGTAGAGTTTGCGGATGTCCTCGCCGAGACGTTCCTGGTCGGCTTTCTCGATGTCTTCCGGCGTTGGCTCCAATACGGTCATTAATTGGCCGGTGTCATTGTGGTAGCGCACCCAGGCCTGCTTCTGGTTCTCCGCCCGGAAGGCGGTGCCGAAGGGCAGGAACACCAGCGGGTATTCCAGGCCCTTGGACTTGTGCACGGTAATCACCTTCACCAAGCCGGCGTCGCTTTCCAGGCGCAGGGTGCGGTGTTCGTCCTCGTCATCTGCCGTCCGCAGAATCTGGGTGAAGTGGTGCACCAGCGCGTGTTCGCCGTCCAGTTGCAGGCTGTCCTGCTGCAGCAGTTCGGCGATGTGCAGAATGTCGGTGAGCCGTCGTTCGCCATCGGCCCGTTGCAACAGGCGGCCAGGCACTTCGAAATCCATCAGGAAGCTGCGCAGCATGGGCAGCACGCCCTGGCTTTGCCATTGCTGCTGGTAACCCTGAAAGCGCTCGATTTCCTGTTCCAGCACCAGTTCGTCGGTTAGCAGCAGGTCCATTGTCTGCCAGCTCTGGCCCAGGGTCGGTGTGGCCAGTGCGGCGCGAATGAAGGCCAGTTGCCGGGGCTCGGCGAAGGCGCGCAGCCAGCACAACACTTCCTTGGCTTCCGGGGAGGTCAGTACCGAATCCCTGTCCGACAGGTACACGCTCTTGATGCGCCGGCGCCCGAGGGCATCCCGCACCGCGGCCGCCTCGTTGCGGTTGTTCACCAGCACGGCGATGTCGTTGGGAGCCACCGGCTCCAGGTCCGCCGGGTTATCCGGCAGGACAAAGCCCGCCTGCTTCGCCTGGCCCAGGGTCAGCAACCGGGCAATTTCACTGGCGCAGGTTTCGGCCACCTGGGCGGTGGCGGTGCCCTTGGCCAGGCCTTTCGGATTGCCTTCCTTGTCTTCTTCTCCGGATTCGTGGGTCCAGAACACCAGGCTGGGTTGGAGCTTATCCTGCACTGCCCACAGGCGTTTGGTGCCGTTGGCATCGACGCCCTGGAACGGCAGCGGCGTGCTGTCACCTTTGCCGAACAGGAAGGCACCCTTGGCGCTGTGCTGGTCGCTGTGTTCAAACACCCGGTTGACGGCGCTCACCATGGTTTTGGCGGAGCGGAAGTTCTTGCCCAGAGTGTAAGTGCGGGCCTGCACACCCAGGCGGGCCTGCAGGTAGGTGTAAATATCGGCGCCCCGGAAGCCGTAAATGGCCTGTTTCGGGTCACCGATCATCAGCAGGCAGGTGTCCGTGCTGTTGGCTTGCACGTTGTAGACCCGGTTAAAGATGCGGTACTGCACCGGGTCGGTGTCCTGGAATTCGTCAATCAGCGCCACCGGGAACTGGCGGCGAATGGTGGCCGCCAACTGGTCACCCCGAGGGCCATGTAAAGCGTCATCCAGGCGGGTGAGCAGGTCATCAAAGCCCATCTCCGAGCGTTGCTGCTTTTCCGCTTCCAGCCGGCTGGCAATCCAGTGGCTGGCGTGGCGCAGGATGTCGGACTTGGCGCTGGGCTGGTTCTGACCGAACGCCAGCAAGGCTTCGATGGCGTCGAAGGCCGGGTGATGGGGTGCCGGGGCGTCCCCTTTCAGGATGTTATCCAGGCCTTCGGGGGTCTGGTTCTTGAAGCCGGCGGCGCTGTCCAGTTTCTCCGGCAGCAGCTCATCGGATTCGGCCCAGGCCAGCAGGTTTTCCCACACCTTGAGCATGGCGTTCTTGCTGCCGCCGTGCAGGCGTTTGGCTTTGTTCAAGTCGTTCAGCAGATCGGTGACTTCTTGCTGCCACTGGGCCCAGGGGTGCGCTTTCAGTTCATTGGCCCGTGCCAGCCGTTCGCTGACCGCCTGGTTGATGGCCTGGTGCACGTTCTCTGGCGGTGTGCCCAGGGCGTCCGGATCGTCGATCAGATTGCGCACGGCCTTGCGCAGGTCGGTGGGGGTTTTCCAGTGGCTGAGAGCTTCATCCATCAGGGTTGGCGGTAGCGGATAGACAAAGGTACGCCAGTAATCCCGGGCTACGTCTTCCAGCAGTTCGCTCTGGTCGGTGGCCAGGGTGAGTTTGAACAGGCTGCCGCTGTCGAAGGCGTGTTCGCTGAGCATGCGGTTACACCAGCCGTGGATGGTGGACACCGCCGCCTCGTCCATCCATTCGGCGGCCAGCAGCAGTTTCTTGCGGCAGTCGGGCCAGGTTGCCGGGTCCGGATAACTGTCATCCCGTAACTTGTGGATAAGGGCGGTTTCCGGGGTGGGTTCCAGGCGACCGGCAGCGTCGGAAAACACCTCGGCAGCCTGGGTCAGCCGGGTGCGGATGCGGTCCCGCAGCTCCTTGGTGGCGGCCTCGGTAAAGGTCACTACCAGCAGGTTAGGCGGCAGCAGATTCTGCAGCGGGCTGTCTTCGCCCTGGCCATGGCCCAGCACCAGGCGCACATAGAGAATGGCGATGGTGAAGGTTTTGCCGGTGCCGGCACTGGCCTCGATCAGGGCACTGCCGTGCAGGGGCAGCGCCAGCGGGTCCAGGTTCGGGTTACGGTTGCCGATTGCGCGACTCATGCTTGTTCCTCCTGGTAACCCACCTGCTCGGCTGCTGATTTGCCCTGCTCTGCTTCCCAAAGGGGAACATAGAGTTGATGCAGCAAGGCTTCGAATTCGCCGCTGGCCATTAACGCCCCGGGGCTTTCAAAGGCGCCGCGCAGGTAGCCGGTGTCTCGCTCCAGGGCCGTGGTATAGGCCTGCTCTGCCTCACTGACGGCCCGTTCGTGGTCACCTATGTATTTCTTGCCGCCGTAGAAACTGGTGATCCAGGCAAAGCTGGCTTCGCAGTGAACGGGCAGGGCCCGGGTGGTGGCGTCCATCCAGCGGCCGAGAATGACTTCTAAGTGTTTGCGTGCCTGTTCGGGTGCCAGCACCGGGAAGTGGAATTTTCGGCCTTCTTCCTTGGCCAGAATCAGGGTTTCAAAGGGCTGGCCGCTGAGTTGCCCGGCCAGGTGTATCAGCCAGTCTTGCAGCAGGTTGGCGTAGCGGACTTTTTTAGAGTAGCCGGAACCGGTGAGCAGGCCGGAGCTGGCGATGACCAGCCGGCACAGCTGGCCCCCAGGGTTGCAGCGCAGGTTGTCGATCAGGTCCGCCACGTCCACTGCCCCCAGGTCGCCTGAATAGCGAAACTCGAAGGGTAATGGCTCGGCCACCGCTTCCGGCCATTCCGCCAGGGCGCCGCGATAGCGTTCGAACAGGTCCGGCAACCGGCCGGCCAGTTCGGTGCGCAGGCGGTGTTCGGTGACCCCCATACCCAGGTCACCGCGCCGGGCCATGCGGTCCAGGCTGGTTGCCAGCCGTTCGTGCAGCTCTTCCTCGCTGGCGGCTTTCAGTACGCTGTGCTGGATCAGTTCGTTATCCAGGCGCCAGCGGTCCAGGCCGTTCAGGTCGAAGTTTTCGTTGTCGGTATCTTCGTCTTCCACCTCTTCAAAGCGCACCTGCAGCCGGCGCTGGTAGAAGGTGTCGATGGGCTTTTTCAGGAAGTTCGCCAGCTCGTTCAGGCTGATGGGTTCTTCCGGCGCCTGGTACGGCAATGCCTGATGGGCCTGCTCGAGGGCTTCCACACCGTGGGCGCTGCGCCATTCCCGTTCGTAGGTGAACAAGCCACGGGCCTGCAGCACCTCGGCCAGCGGTCTGGGCTGGGCTTCTTCGCCTTCGCCCACGCCATTGGCTTTCGGGAAGTAATCCCGGCTGAAGGGTTGCAACGGGTGTTGGGTGGTCAGGGCTTTGGTAACGGGCAGTTCCGGTTGCCCCGGCACCGCCCACAGGCTGTCCAGGTGATCCTGCAGCTGGCCGATCAAGACCGAGGGTGGCCGCTCGGAATCGTCCTTGATGCTGCGCCCGACCCAGCTGATGTAAAGCTGTTCCCGGGCGGATAACAGGGCTTCCAGGAACAGGTAGCGGTCGTCTTCCCGGCGGGAGCGGTCGCCGGGCCGGTAATCCTGGGCCATCAGGTCGAAATCCACCGGCGGACGGGAGCGCGGGTAGTCGCCATCGTTCATGCCCAGCAGGCACACCTTGCGAAAGGGAATGGCCCGCATCGGCATCAGGGTGGCGAAGTTCACCTTGCCGGCCAGGAAGCGCTGGTTCAGACCGCCTTCGTCCAGGCCCTGCAAAAGCACATCTTTGACGATGTTCAGGGGCAGTGGCTGGCAATCCAGGCCGGCGGCGAGGGCATCTTCCAGCCATTGCTCCAGCTGACGGCGGAAGCGGTTCAGCAACAGCAGGTCCTGGCCTTCCACCTTGTGGAAAAATTGCTCGAGCATGGTGGAGAACAGGGCTTCCCATTGCTCCGGAGTGCGGGTGGTTTGCAGTGCCTGCCACAGGGTTTCTAGCTGGTGCACGAACTCTCCCAGGCGACCGGCCAGGCTGGCTTGCAGGCCACCGATTTCGCCATAGGGTTCTACCCCGCCCCAGGGTTCGTCATCGCCCATGCCATAACCCAGCAGCATGGACCGAAGGCCTGACTGCCAGGTGTTGCGATCCAGCTCCGCCGGCAGCGACAGGCTTTCCCGGTGCTGGCCATGCAGGCCCCAACGGATATTGGCACCTTCCACCCAGCGCCGGGCCAGGGGGATGTCATCCTCGCTGATATCAAAGCGGTCGCGGATGCCGGGCACTTCCAGCAGACTGATGATCTCGCTCACGCCAAAGCGGCTGCGGGGCAGCGACATCAGGGTTTCCAGAGCAATCAGCACCGGTTCGTGGTGGCGCTGGCCCTGGTCGGAAATGGTGAATGGAATGTGGCGTCTGCGCCCCGGCGAATAGCGGCCGAATACGGCCTGGATGTGGGGCGCGTACACGTTGATATCCGGTACCATGACGATCACATCCCGGGGCCGCAGGGTGGGGTCGGCATTGAACGCGGCCAGCAGCTGGTCGTGCAGGATTTCCACTTCCCGCTGGGGGCCGTGGGCATTGTGGAACACCACCGAATGATCTTTGGCCAGATCCACCGTGCGCTGCTGCTGGCGAATTTCCTGCAGTGGCGTCAGGTTGTGGATATCGTTCTGCAACTGATGCAGCAGGCAGGGGTTATCCACATCGCCATGATCGGTGAAGATGTCGATCTTCTGGCCCGGGGTCTGGAAGCTGGCGCGGTAGTCGTCCGGGTTGTCGAACTCATCCAGCAAGCGGATGTAGTCCCGGCCCTGTTTGCCCCAGGCGGCCAGCAAGGGGTTGGCGTGCTGGTGCAGCTGGTCCGGGTCATCAATCTGTGACAGCACCGGGTGTGCGGCACCCCGTTTGCGTTCGGCTTTCAGCAGCTCCCGGTCGCTGATGATGTCGGCCCAGTAGAACTGGCAGGGGTTGTGCACGCACAGCACCACCTGGCTGAACCGGCTCAATACATACAAAGCTTCGAGTGCCTGCCTCGGCAGGGATGACACCCCGAACACCACGATGCGCCTGGGCAAGCGCCCCGGATTGGCCGGCTGGCTGATGCGCTGGCCCTGCGCCATAAAGCGAGTGTGAATCTGCGAGCGGCTGGTGTGGGCCTCGCTGCCCACGTCTTCTACCAGCTTGCGCCAGAGTAACGGCTGCCAGAGGGTTTCCGCATCCAGGGCCTTTTCCTCACCCCGGGCGGTAATCACCACATCCTTGCCCTGCTCCCAGGCCGCCAGCCAGTCGGCGCGGAACACCTGGTACTGGTCGAACAGGTCGGCCACTTTCTCGGCCAGCTGGAAATTGCGCAGGTCGGTGTCGCTACCGTCCAGAAACCGCGCCAGGGGCGTAAAGGCGTCATCCTGGCCCACCAGCGCCGGCAACAACCGGTACAGCCGCCACACCAGACGGCGCTTGTCGAAAGGAGACTGCTCCGGCACTTCGCCATCGGGCAACACCGCCCGGTAGGCCTGCCAGATAAAGCGCGCAGGAAACAGGAACTCCATGCCGGCAGCAATGCCCAGACCGCCTTCCACGCCATCGTCGGTGCGCTTTTCGGCCAGTGCCAGCTTCAACCACTGGGCGATGCCGTTACTCTGCACCAGAAAGGTCTCGCTCTGCAGCGGCGGCATCGGGTTCTGCCGGCAGATGTAGACCACGGCGCGGCGCAGGTCTTCCAGGTGGTTGGCGTGGATGGCGTGAAAGCCGGGTTCGATGGTGGGTGAAGCCGCCATGGGATTCCTTGTTTGGTGTTCGAGTCAATCCTGATGGTACAGGTTACCGTATGTGACCACAGATGCGGACCGTCTGTAACGGCCAATCGCAGTCAATTGTAGTCAACCGGCGCGACAGAATGCGTCGTAATGTGTGGGCAACCAGGAGTGCTGATATGTGGGCATTGATTACCGGGGCGGGATCCGGCATTGGTCGGGCGCTGGCGTTGGAGCTGGCCGGTCAGGGTTACGATCTGATCCTCTCGGGCCGCACGGCCTCCAGGCTTGAGCAGGTTGCAGAAATCATCCGACGGGATGCACCAACCCGCCAGGTTATAACCCTGTCGGTAGAGCTGGCGGACCCGGTCAGCACCCGCGACCTGGCACAGCAGGTGATTGATTCCGTTGATCATCTTGCCGCCTTTGTCCATTGCGCCGGTGTGGGGGAGCCGGCAGCGGACTTCGCCAGCCTGCAGCTCTACGATTTTCAGGAGGCATTGGCGGTAAACGTGTCGGCTCCGATGTTGCTCACGCAGTCGTTATTGCCGCTTTTTCAGCAGGGCGATACGGCCGCCAGAATTATCATGATCGGGGCGGGCATGGACAAACACGCGCAGCCGGGCACCGGCAGTTACGGCATCAGTAAAATGGCGTTGAGGCGTCTGGTACAGCAGTTGTCGGTGGAGTTTTCGACCATGGAGGCAGGGCCGGTTGTCAGCCTGTTCCAGCCTGGTCTGGTCGACACGCCGGGCATCCGGGAGCACGTCCGCAAGGCCCGGCGGCTGAAGTTACCCCACGGCCAGTGGCTGAGCGATCGGCTGGATTCCAGGCAATGCCTGACGGCGGAGCAGGCGGCCAGCGCCCTCGCATATACCTTGACCCAGGTACCGGACAGTGAGTTTGACGGTGCCGAATTCAGGGCCACTGAGCTGGTGGATTCGTTGTCGTTCAGCGGCAGTTGAGCGCCGGCAGGATGTTGGCCCGGGACATCATCGAGCAACTATGAACAAGATTGATTTAGTCCGCGTAGCGGTCGACCAGCACCTGTCCGATACCTACGATCTTCTGGCGATGCGTCTGCTTTTTCCACCGGAGCGGGTGGTGGTGCCGATCGACAGGGAGATCAAGGATTTGTTCCTGTATCCGGAACGCCTGGAGACAAGCTACCGGCATGAGTGGACGTCGATCGCGACCAGAGCCTTGTTCAACCACGGTTTTGCCGATCACTGGCGTACCGACCAGGATAACCTCGACCGTTACCTCGCATCGCTCAGAGAGCAGTCGATCCCCCGGTGTATCCACAACCACGTTGGGTTATTCCAGATGCTGGGAGAAGTGATTGCCATCCAGCGTTCAGACAACACCATCGCGTTTCCTGACCCAAGGCGCCGCGCGCTGATGCGATTGATCTGGCCTGAGCAGCAACACTGACGGATCAATCCACCGCCACAGTGGTAGCGTATTGATTAAACATTGAACGCAAAATGGGTGGTCGTCATGGGGCTTAACAGCGTCAACATCAAAACCGGCATCATTCTGGCGCTCACAGCGGCGTTGGTACTTGCGCTGGCATGGTCTTCCAGACCCCTGGCGGACGACGCGGATGCCGATATCCAGAACGCCATCCTCAGCCAGATCGAAGCCTTCGCCAATGAGGATGAGGTTCAGGCCTGGGCGTATGCCTCGGAAGGGATCAAGCGCCGGTTCGGCACCTCCGAGGGGTTCCTGGCCATGGTCCGCGAGGCCTACCCGGCCGTTCACAGCGCGACCGCCATCGAGTTTGCCGAGCGGGTGCCTCATGGCGGCTTTGACATCCAGGTGGTTCGACTGCAAGGGCCCGAGGGTAAACGCTGGGATGCCTATTACCGTATGGAGATGACGGACGGCGCCTGGAAGATTGCCGGCGTTCGTTTGCAGCCTGCGGATCTGGGTATCTGAACGCGGGTGTGCTCTCGAGAATAATTGGGTGCCAGTCCTCTGATATAGTGTTTTGAGGCTACATCGGAGCAGGTAAAACCTCTGAGCATTATGATCACAGAATTCACAGGCCAGCGCCCGCAAACAGCAAACCTTCAAGACCCCCTGTATTACCTGAGCAACATGGACACCATCGTGTCCTGGGTGGCTGATCATCACGCCGATTTGTTGAGTGAATGGGAGCAAGCCCGGCTGGAGGCGTTTACCAACCTGGCGACCGGGCCGAGGGCGTTACTCTCGCGCATGGTGATGCGCACCGGGGAGCTGTTCCGGGCCGACAAGCTGCGCTACCCGGAACTGCCGGTGCCGGAGGCCGAAGCGCTCAAGTTATTGGTGCAGGAGGGCTGGCTGGATAACTCGCCGGAGCTGAGCCTGGACGATCTGTTCCGGCTGTTTACCCTGGCTGAGCTAAGGCCGGTCTTTGGCGGTTGGCTGCACCAACAGGGCCACCCGAAAACGCTGGGAAAAGCTCAGATGCGGGAGTTTCTGGCGGAAGCGTTCAGTGAACCAAGGCCCCTGCGGCACTGGCTGGCAGAGGCTGTCGGTGAACAGGCCCCGGAAGTGGTCCAGCTCCAGGATATGGCCCTGTTTGACCGCACCCGCCTGATGTTCTTCGGCAATCTGCGCCAGAGCTGGACCGACTTTGTGCTGGTGGAACTGGGCGTGCAGCAATTCGAGCCGGTGCCCTTTACCCCGGAATCCCGCGCCTTTCAGCATCGCTCGGAAGTGGACTGTTACCTGCAGATGCACCAGTGCCGGGAACGGCTCGACGACGGCGAACCGCCGGCGGAGGTCTGGTCTGATGTACCCGGGCCTGTGGATAATCCCTGGCTCACCAGCCGCCGGGACCGGCTGTTGCTGGAACTGGGCCGGCAGGCGGAGCGCCAGGGCGAGCAGGAGCTGGCGTTGCAGGTATGGGCCGCCAGTGGTCATCGGGAAGCACGACTGAAACAGCTGCGGTTGCTGGAACGAATGAAGCGTTTTGATGAAGCCTGGTCCATCGCCTGCCAATGGCAGACCTCGGAATTGAGCGACGCCGAAGCCCAGGGTCTGAGCCGCCTGCTGAAACGGCTGGCAGCCAAGGTGGGGGCCGACACACCCGAGCCTGGGGATAATCCCCCACTGCAGGAATTCACCCTCACCCTGCCGAAACCGGAAGCCGGCAGCGTGGAGCGGGCGGCGCTGATGCATTTGGGTACGGACGCGGCCCCGGTGTTCTATGTAGAAAACACCCTGATCAACGCCCTGTTTGGGCTGCTGTGCTGGCCGGTGATCTTCAAACCCCTGCCCGGCGCCTTCTTCCATCCGTTCCATGTTGGCCCGGCCGACCTGACCCGGGCCGATTTTGTAGCGAGGCGAAAGCGGGCGTTTGAGCAGCGTTTCAGTTTGCTGGCAACCGGCGATTATCCCCGGGAGATTCTGGACAGCTTCCGGAACAAACAAGGCATCGCCAATCCCTTCGTGTTCTGGCCGGTACTCGATGAAGAGCTGTTGGAGCTGGCCCTGCACTGCATTCCCCCGCGCCACCTGGAGGCCCTGTTCCGCCGCCTGCTCAACAACATCAAGGAACACCGCAGCGGCTTCCCCGACCTGATCCGGCTGGTGCCGGACGCGGAGCAACCGGAACAGCGCTATGAAATGATCGAGGTAAAAGGCCCCGGCGACCGATTGCAGGATCACCAGGTACGCTGGTTGCAGTTCTTCGCCCGTGAGGGCATCCCGGCCAGTGTGTGCTATGTGCGCTGGCAGGCCCATGAGACAAGCCTGTGAAAGTCGCCGTTCGCACCCTGTGTGAATTCGCAGCCCGCCATGGCGATCTGGACTTCCGCTACACCCCGGCGCCAAGTGCCGAGGAGGGCATGGCCGGCCATCAGGCGATCCAGGCAAAACGCGGTTACGGCTACAAAAGCGAGTATTCACTTACCGGTAACTGTTTGGGGCTGGAGCTTTCTGGCCGGGCGGATGGCTACCACTCCTACAAGAACCGGCTGGAAGAAATCAAAACCCATCGGGGCGATGTGTCTCGCATTCGCCCCCACCAGCGCGGCCTGCACCGGGCCCAGTTGCGGACTTACGGCGCCCTGTTGTGCCGGCAGGACAACCGCAAAAGCGTGGAGCTGGCCCTGGTTTATTACGACACCGGCCGGGACAAGGAAATGGTGCTCACCGAAACCGCCAAAGCCGACGAGCTCTGGCAGGAACTGGAAACCCTGTGTGGCCGCTACAAAGCCTGGGCCGAGCAGGAAGAGCACCATCGGGAGCAGCGCGATGCCCTGTTGGTCAGCCTCACCTTTCCGTTCCCGGATTTTCGCCCCCGGCAACGGCAGCTGGCGGAAACCGTCTACAAGAACTCCATGAAAGCCGGCACCCTGCTGCTGGAAGCTCCCACCGGCCTGGGTAAAACTCTGGGTACCCTGTTCCCGGCCCTGATGGCGATGCCACCGGCCAAGCAGGACCGGCTGTTCTACCTCACCTGCCGCAACACCGCCCGGCAACTGGCGCTGGATGCGGTGGATAAGTTGCGGGCCGCCCAGGATAAGCGGCAGCCCTGGCCGCTGCGCACCCTGGAACTGGTATCGAAAGACGACGCCTGCGAACACCCGGACAAAGCCTGCCACGGCGAGTCTTGCCCCTTGGCAAAAGGCTTCTTCGACCGCCTGCCCGATGCCCGGGCTGAGGCGGTGCAGAGCAAAGAGCCGTTAAATCAGGACGTTTTAGCGAGAATCGCCGCAGGTCATGACATTTGCCCGTATTTCCTCGCCCAGGAAATGGCCCGCTGGAGTGACCTGGTGATTGGCGACGTGAACCGGCTGTTCGACCAGTCGGCCCTGCTGCACGGCCTGATTCGCCAGAACAACTGGCAAGCCAGCGTGCTGGTAGACGAAGCCCATAACCTGGTGGACCGTGCCCGGGGCATGTACTCGGTGCAGCTGGAACAACAGCGCTTACTGAAACTGAAGAAGACCGCCCCCAAACCGGTAAAAGCAGCGCTGGACCGCACTGCCCGGGCCTGGCAGGCGCTGATACGGGATCACGGTGAACAGGCCCAGCCGGTATTTCTGGCCACCCTGCCGCCGCAATTGCTGGGCGCGTTGCAGGCCATGGTTTCTGTAATCACCGATTACCTGGCCGACAACCCGCCGGACCTGGCCCTGCAGGAGGTGATGTTCGAAAGCGTGGCGTTTATGAAATTGGCGGACGGCTTCGGTGATCATTCCCTGTGTGAATTTCAGCGCAGCGGCCGTGGCCGGGCCAGCCTGACCATCCAGAACCTGATCCCGGCCGATTTCCTCACCGAACGCTTCAAGGCCGCGCACTCGGTACTCCTGTTCTCCGCTACCCTCAGCCCCGGCGTTTATTACCGGGATCTACTTGGTCTGCCGGAAGACGCCCGCTTCACCACCCTGCCCAGCCCGTTCA
This sequence comes from Marinobacter sp., assembly GCF_014859525.1. Lineage (GTDB taxonomy): Bacteria > Pseudomonadota > Gammaproteobacteria > Pseudomonadales > Oleiphilaceae > Marinobacter. The sequence continues at coordinate 1,837 of NZ_JACUUB010000029.1, read as the reverse complement.
GTGCCGAGCAATTGCAGGTGCAGTTCACCCCCGGTATCAGCACCCGGCAGGTGCATCGGGAGGGCTCGCTGCAACCCATCGCCGAACTGATCGCCAGACAGTATCGGGACCGGCCGGGCCATTACCTAGCGTTTTTCAGCAGTTTTAAGTATGCGAAGGAAGTGAGTGATGCACTGGCAGAACAGGGACCGGATATACCTCAGCGTTCCCAGCAGCCGGGCATGAGCCCGGAGCAGCGCCGGCAGTTTCTGGCGGAATTTCAGAAACCCGAAGGCAGCGTCGCCTTTGCGGTACTCGGCGGCGTGTTCAGTGAAGGCATCGACCTGCCCGGCGACCAGTTGATCGGCGCCTTCGTGGCGACCCTGGGCCTGCCGCCCTTCGACCCCTGGCACGAAATCCTCAAAGACCGCCTGCAGCAACGCTTTGGCGAAGGCTACAACTACACCTACCTGATTCCCGGCCTGCAGAAAGTGGCCCAGGCCGCCGGCCGGGTGATCCGCACCCCGGAAGACCAGGGCGTAATCTGGCTGATTGATGACCGATTTCTGCAGCCGCCGATAAAACGACTGTTACCGGGGTGGTGGTTTTCCTGAGAAGGCAGTAACGACCGTCCACAAAAAGCTGTCGCTGATAGCGTCAGGTGTTACAACTCGCTATGGAAAATCTTGTTCGCTTGCTTAGAATCCGTGGCCTCTAATGACAACCCTCCCGTTGATCAAGGACACAGATTGCAAATGAACCCAACGGATCTCGTTTTTCAAAGCTATGGCCGGTGCTGCCGAAAAGATGAATTCTTCGTCGATTTTTACGACTTCTTCATGGCCAGTTCCGACGCCATCCGCAACCGGTTTGTCGATACCGACATGTCTGCCCAGCGCCACCTGCTGCGCAATGGCGTGATGCAGATTATCCTGGTGGCCCGTGGTATGTCAGATCGCAAACTCAAGGATCTGGGCCAGAGCCACAACCGCCACCACTACAATATCCAGCCGGAGTGGTACGGATTGTGGGAAGAAGCCCTGCTGAAAACCGTGCGGGTGCACGACCCGGAATACACACCGGAACTGCGCCAGGCCTGGCGGGAAGTGCTCAAGCCGGGGATTGATCTGATTCGCGGCGCTTATTGAGTTCCGTCATCAACAAAAAGGCCCCGATATGGGGCCTTTTGCAGGCTTAGCTGAACTCGAAGAATGCCAGCTTGTTACCGTCCGGGTCTCGCACATAGGCGCCGTAGAACATATCCGGAATACGTTGCCCAGGCTCTCCATCGCAGGTTGCGCCCAGCTCAATGGCTTTGTGATAAAACTTATCCACAGCTTCTTTGGAACCCGCCGGGATGGCCACCATGTTGCCATTGCCTGGATGGTTGGGCTCACCGTTGAACGGTACGCACACCGCCAACATGGGCTTGGCCATGCTCTCGCCGATAAACGCGATGCGCTCCAGATCGAGCAGCACCTTGCCACCCAGGTCCTCCAGCAGGTCACAATAGAACTGCTTGGCCTTGCCTATATCGCTGACACCGAGGGTTACGTATCCGATCATGCTGGTTCTCCGTGGTTGATTGAGGTTCAGTATACGTCGTATTTGGCATTTCAGAGCATAGGCAATCACAGCAGTGTTTTCGCCGGCGCTTTGCTATGGTTTCTTTTGTATCTCCCTGAATGAAGGACAGCTCCTGATGAAACCCTTTGCCCTGCTGACCACCCTGCTCCTGTTCCTGACCGGCTGCACCGGCCTGCCCAAAGGCATCGAACCGGTCACCGGTTTCGATAAAGACCGCTACCTGGGCACCTGGTACGAAATCGCCCGGCTGGACCACTCCTTCGAGCGGGGC